>JAYUQI010000028.1:0-15912 GCA_043756805.1 Sphingomonas sp. | reverse complement strand
CCGCTCGCCACGAAACATCATGTGCTGGAGCGAATGAAGATCGCCACTGACGCCCTGTGCTTCAAGCCGCTCGATGTCGCGCCGTCTATATTCACTTTCGATTTCGGTGATCCGGTCGCCCGTGGCACCGAGCGACTTCAGCCCCTCAATGCCCATCAACACCGCCGATTCGTATACTTCGCGGACAGTGGCCGTAAGGTCGAGCGGCGCGAGTGCGATCATCTGTCGCCGGTCGAACGCACGAACCAGCACAGCCGCCTGCGGAAATGTCGTCAGGATCGGTTCCAGCTCCTTGGGTCCCAGCGTCGGGTCGTCGGTGCAAAACAGGATCAACGATGCCTGATCCGCCCCTGCCGTGCGCAACAGGTCAATGCGGCGGCCATCGCCGTAATAAACTTTGACGCCGAATTCCGCTGTTCGCTCGATCTGTGCCGGCTTGACATCAATCAGCGTCACCGAGACGCCATCAGCGAGCAACATCTGCGATACCGTTTGCCCGAACCGTCCATAGCCGACGATGATTGCGCTCGAGTTGGCTGCAGCTTCGGGGCCCTCGGGCTTCTCGCCCTTGGCCGGCGCATATTCAAACCGCCTCGCTATCATCAGCAGGAACGGCGTCGTTGCCATCGAAAGCGTCACGACCGCACCGAACAGGCTGGCGGCACTCGGCTCGACCAGCAAGGCCTCCTGCGCCTGCGCAAACAGGACGAAACCGAACTCCCCGCCTTGGCTCAGCAGCAAGCCAAGCCCGAACGCAGGCCGCGTTTCCATACCAAACAGCTTGGCCAGCCCAAAGATCAATGCGGTTTTCAGCACCACCAGTGCCGCTGCCATGCCGATCACGAACAACGGATTGGCCAGCACGGCATTGACATCGACCACCATGCCAACGGCCATGAAGAACAGGCCGAGCAGCACGGCGCGGAACGGCTCGATGTCCGCTTCGATCTCGTGCCGATAGGGCGAATCGGCCAGCATGACGCCCGCAATAAATGCGCCCAGCGCCGTCGACAGGTGGAGCATTTCCATCACGGTGGCCGATGCAAACACGGTGAACAGGCCAACCACGATGAACAATTCCTGCTCGCCCAGTCGCCCGATCAGGCGCAGCAGCGGCCCGATGATGTAGCGCCCCGCCAGCACGAGGCCGACAACGGCACCGACCGTATACAGCCCCATCATCCATCCGGGCGGGGCGGACGGATCCACCGGCGCGCGTGACAAGGCAGCGATGATCGTGATCAGCGGTACGATCGCCAGATCCTGAAACAGCAGCACCGAGAACGCACGCTCGCCAAACGGCGTATTGATCCGCCCCGATGATTTGAGACTCGGCAGCACCTGCGCCGTCGACGACAGCGCGAGCGGCAGGCCAAGCGCCAGCGCTGCGCCCCAGCTGAACGTTGTTGCCACACTGATCAGCGCCGCAATCGCGAGGCCACAGACAATGACTTGCAACAACCCGAGCCCGAATATGTCGCGCTTCAGTCGCCAGAGCCGCGCGGGGTTGAGCTCCAGACCCACCAGAAACAGCAGCAGCGCAATGCCAAGCTCCGCCGCACCCAGCTTTGATTCAGCACCCCCGACCAATCCGAGGCCGTAAGGGCCGATCACGACACCGGCGAGCAGATAGCCCAGCACCGATCCGAGCCCGAACCGACGGAAGACCATGACGAACAACAGTCCTGCCCCAAGCAGGATCACGCCTTCACGCAGGATCGAAGCACTCATGCTGTAGCCTTTTGCGCGGCCTCCGCGGCGGCGTCAAACGCCAATAATATCGATGCATGGCGCGCGCTGTGCGGCCGCGCTGGCGCGAAAACGGAAAGGCCGGGCCACTCACCCGGATCATCGCGGCCATTTGCAAGAAACGCCCGTAAAGCAGTTGCAGCATTCGATATGTCTTCCACAGGGCGGCCGATAATATGCTGCCCAAGCAATGCGGCTGCGGCTTGCCCCAAGGCACAGGCCCGCACTTCCTGACCAAAGCCCGTGACGCGCCCGTCCCCATCCGTGCTCACGTCAACGATCACCCGGCTGCCGCAAGTCGGTGACCGTCGCTCGACCGTCGCACCCGGCGAATCGAGTCGCGGGCGATCCGCGACCGACGCGGCCAGTCGCAATATCTCCAGATTATAGAGCGGCGCGTTCATCGTGCGCGCCGCTTTTCGATAAAATCGACGACTGACGCCGAACTTGCGCGGAGCAACGGATAAGTGCGCGACTCAGTCATCCATGCCGGTCGCGGTGCCGATCTCCCGTTGAGCGTATCGAAAACCAGCGAGACCAACAGGAACACCAGGGTCGCCGCAATCAGCCCCTTCAACGCCCCGAATGCGAGGCCAAGCACCCGGTCGAATGGCCCCAGCAAAGATCCCTTTGTGGTCGTGCCCAATGCTTTACCCGCCATTTTCACGGCGAGGAACGTCAGCCCGAACACCAGCGCAAAGCCGAGCACGGCCGCCCCCGACTCAGTGCCGACGGGCCCGACAAGCATCGCGCTGACGGGCGTGTGCAGCGCCTTCACCGCGATGATCGCCAATACCCACGCCGCCAGCGAGACGGTTTCGCTGACAAACCCGCGCGAAAAGCCCAGCGCCGCGCCAAGCCCGACCGTCAGGAGAACGAGAATATCCAGTGCGGTCAGCGCCAAAGCTAAAAGGCCCGTTCGAGTTTGCTCAGCAGCGAGCGCGCAGGACTTGGCGCAGGGTCGACCTCGTCAAGACCGTCATCGAGCCGCTCGACACGGCGATACAGATCGATACTCGACGCCACCAGCACCTGCGCCTCGCTCGGCAGTTTCGCGACGGCGACATCATCGCTCACCACGGGCGCACCGAGTCGCCGCGACGGGTGACGCATGGCATCGGTCGAAATTTCACCCGCATCGAGCGCGCGCTGCGTCAGCAGCCAGGCGATGACATGCATGAGCCGCGTCGTTACTTTGAGCGACTCGCAGGAAAAAACCACGCGGTCGAGCGGATCAAGCGCATCACGCTTGATGCGACCCGTCGAATCGAAATAGCTGCGCGCTTCGTCGGCGAGCAGCATCGTTTCCACATAAAGTCCATCGACAAGGCGGCGAGCAAGCATCGCTCCTCTCTGCCACAGAGATCATCGCGCGGAAATCATGATTCGGATAGAAATCCGTGCCGATGCGGGTCAGGCGATAATATCGGGCACCAGTTGATCGTGCACCATCGCGATCTCGTCCTTCAGCCGCAGCTTGCGTTTTTTGAGCCGCGCAATCTGGACCTGATCACTGCTACCGCCTTGAATTAACGCGTCAATTGCGGAATCGAGATCACGGTGCTCGGTCTGCAGATTGTTCAGTCTGGCTTCTAATTCACGCGGTTCCATCGCTACCCCCGATACCCGCATCTCCCTATCGCACGATCGGGTCTCGCTCAATTGCCCCTGTGTCCGAACGACTCATCGAAAATCGAATAAATAGGGGGAGACAATGAACCGAATCAGTGGTTCAATCCGACTTGGTAGCAATAAGGAGCCACGTCGCATGGACAGCGCGCATATCGCCGCACTTCAGGCCAAACATTCCGGGATCGACCGCCGCATCGCAGACGAGATCGCCCGCCCCCTGCCCGACATGTCGATGCTTGCAACGCTCAAGAAACAAAAGCTGAAACTCAAAGAGGCGATCAGCGGCCTGATTCACTAGAGATCAGCGCAGTTTAAGGCCCGGTCGGCGCGAGCGGTGAGGCTGAGGCGTGAACGGCCCCTTCAGCTTCGCTTCCGAGACTGGTGCGCGCGCTTCCTTTGGGTCGATCTCCTCGTCAAAGGAAACGCCCGCGCGCTCTTCGATGATCCACGCGATATTGCCCGTTACCGTGCCGATGCCCCGCACGGCAGCGGTGAGCAGCGCGCCCTCTTGGAAAACCGGGTTGCTGTCGATCATCATGCCACCAGGCGACAGGTTGCGCACCAGCACCGTAACTGCTTTTTCCGCCCCTTGGACAAGCACATCGGTGGTCAGGAACATGCTGTCCCGCGACGCTTGACGTCTTTTTGCAACTGATTCGGTGATCATAAGTAAGCTACGCGACCAGATTGTTAAAACTGGCATTACCGTAACCCATCATCCATTTCCGAATCGTAAACATCATTCGTCGCGCGACACTTTTTCCTGCCGCTCGTGCTTTTCCTGTGCTTCGAGCGTCATCGTGGCGATCGGCCGCGCTTCAAGGCGACCGAGCGAAATCGGCTCGCCCGTCACTTCGCAATAGCCATATTCGCCGTCCTCGATCCGGCGCAGCGCGGCATCGATTTTGCTGATCAGCTTGCGCTGCCGGTCGCGCGTGCGCAGTTCGATCGACCAGTCGGTCTCGCTTGATGCCCGATCATTGACGTCGGGTTCGCGCAACGGTTCGTTCTGCAGCGTCGCCAGTGTGTCCTGCCCCTCGCGCAGCAGCGAATCTTTCCACGCCACCAGCTTTTCCCTGAAATAGGAAAGCTGGCGCTCGCCCATGAACTCTTCGTCCGCAGAGGGATGGTAATCGCTGTCTGAGGCTTTCATCGATAATGTCGCATGGTCTTTATGGGGCTCCCTATGATCCGCCAGCGTGGCCATCGCACTCTCCATTGCTCCCCCGATCCACTGCCTTGAGCAGCGTCAACGGGTTCGTCGTTGGCGGGCCTATACCCAGCCGGTCAACCCCGCACAAGCGCGCTCGATTGATCACAAACGACAGGCAAAACAGACCCTAAATGGAACATTAACCGCAAAATTTGTGCGATCACGGTCACAAAGTCGGGGGCACACCGTTAAAAATGGCTTAACCGGCTTGCGTGCTCAGCGTTTGTCTGCACGGTGAAAGTCGAAAATCTGATTGGCGGGTAAGGATCGGTAGTCGGTCCCAGATAACAGGATGTGATGGTATGTCGGTAAAAATGGCTCTCGCAAAACTTTGCGCCTGTGCCTGCGGGGGCGCGGTCATGGGTGGCGGTGCCATGCACGTTGCGCAACAGCCACGCGTGCATCATGCCAAGGTCCACAAGGTCAAAGCAAAAGCGCGCAAGCCCGTCGCGTCTGCCCACCGTGCCGTGAAGGGCAAGCGCATCGTCAAGCGCATCCGTCGCGTGTCGACGCAATACGCCTGCGCCGCTGGCAGCTACGGCGGTGGCGGACGCACAGTCACCACTGTCACGCGCAGCAGCGGTTCGCGCGGCGGCATGATCGAAACGCCGCTGCCGCCAATGGGCCCGGTTGATACGGCTTATGCACAATCGCAGGGCGGCCAGGGCGGCTATCCCGTCGTCATCGGTGGTTCGGGCGGCTATGGCGGTTTTGGCGGCGGTGTGTTTGCCGGGGGCTTCTTCGGCGGCGGTAGTGGTGGCGGCGGCATTGTCGTGTCCTCGACCAGCAGCGGCGGCTCGACCTCAAGCGGCGGGTCAGGCGGCAGTTCGTCGTCGACATCGTCGGGTGGTTCAGGCGGAAGCTCGACATCGTCGGGCGGTTCGGGCGGAAGCTCGTCGTCGACATCATCGGGCGGATCGGGCGGAAGCTCGACATCGACCGGGGGTGTCAGCAGCACATCGGGTGGCTCATCCACATCGACCGGCGGGGTATCGAGCACGTCGGGTGGCTCGTCGACCTCCACAGGCGGCGTCTCGTCGACCAGTTCGACGGGCGGTTCATCGACATCGACAGGCGGCGTCTCATCGACCAGTTCGACGGGCGGTTCGTCATCATCCACGGGAGGCTCGTCGACCAGCACAAGCACCGGCGGGTCGTCGACCTCAACCGGCGGATCATCAACGAGCACGTCGAGCGGCAATGTCTCGTCGACGTCGTCGTCCAGTGGCAATGTGGCAAGCTCGTCGTCGTCATCGACCAGTTCGAGCACAAGCTCTTCGACGAGCTCAAGCTCGTCGTCGAACGGCAGCAGCAGCGGGGGCAGCGGCGGCAGCGGGGGCAGCAGTGGCGACCCGACGGACGTACCGGCCCCGCCGATGGTCATATTGTTCGGCCTCGCAGCCGCCGGCCTCGTCGCGCGCGGCCGCCTCGCCAAACGCGTCGAAGCCTGAACGAACACAGACAAAAAGGGCGCAGGGATAAACCTGCGCCCTTTTTTGCGTCTTCAGGAGATTGAAATGGTGGAGCCTAGCGGGGTCGAACCGCTGACCTCAACACTGCCAGTGTTGCGCTCTACCAACTGAGCTAAGGCCCCATTTCGGAAATGCGGTCTATGCCAGACCGCACGCCCTTGCAACGTCGCTTCGCAGCAAAGTCTTAAAATCAGACTTCCTGTTCACCCTGTCCGGTATCGACGCCCAGATCGTCGTCGCCGCCCAGATCGACTTCGTCGTCGGGTGACTTTTCGGCGTCCTCGTCAACGTCGATGTCCAGATCGTCATCGCCCAGATCGGCGTCGGCAACCGCCAGCTCCTTCTTGGGTTCGTCAAACGGCAAGGGCTGTTTGGACTTCAGAATCGATTCGGGCACCCAGATGTTCCCGCACGAAATGCACGTAACGGGATCATCTTTCGTCAGGTCGTAAAATCGGGTCGCACATTTCGGACAAGTCCGCTTCGTGCCCCATTCAGGCTTAACCATGGGCTTTTTTAGCTCCAGAAAAATAGGAAAATCGCAGGGCGTGCCCCGCGAAGTTGAGCGCCCTTGCCATAGCGAATCGCCGCTGTCAAAGCCGCGTGCTTATGACCCCTGCCCCGCGCGCCTTTTCTGCATCCGGTCCGCTCACCGGAACTGTCACTGTTCCCGGCGACAAATCCATCTCGCATCGCGCGCTGATGCTGTCGGCGCTGGCCGTCGGCGAGTCAGTGATCGAGGGACTGCTCGAAGGCGAAGATGTCCTTGCAACGGCGGCGGCCCTCCGTGCCATGGGCGCGGAAATCGAAAAGCACGCGAGCCGCTGGCATGTTCACGGCGTCGGTGTCGGCGGGCTCCTCCAGCCTGCGACCGCGCTCGACATGGGCAATTCGGGCACCTCGACGCGCCTCCTCATGGGCCTTGTTGCCACGCACCCGATCACCGCGACGTTCACCGGCGATGCCTCGCTCGGCAAACGCCCGATGGGCCGCGTCATCGATCCACTGTCGACGATGGGGGCTGAGTTTACCGCAAGTCCCGGAGCCAAAAACACTCAAACCTTGCCGCTGATGGTCCGCGGCATCTGCTCCGCAGTGCCAATCGAATACCGCCTTCCTGTCGCGTCGGCGCAAGTGAAGTCGGCAATCCTGCTTGCCGGTCTCAACGCGCCGGGCATCACGCGCGTCATCGAACCCGTGCCCACGCGCGATCACAGCGAGCGGATGCTGGCGGGATTCGGTGCCGACGTGACAGTCGAAACCGATACCAATGGCATCCGGACAATCTCGATTCGCGGCGAGGCCGAAATTCAGCCACAGACGATCATCGTCCCCGGCGACCCGTCGTCTGCTGCCTTCCCCACTGTCGCTGCGTTGCTGGTGCCCGGCTCGGTCGTCACAATCGAAAATGTCGGCATGAACGCCACGCGCAACGGCATTTACACGGTGCTGAAGGCAATGGGCGGTGACATCACGCTGACCAACGAACGCACTGTCGGGGGCGAACCTGTCGCAGACCTGATCGTCCGGCATTCGGTGCTGTCCGGGATCGAGACCAGCCATGACATCGTTCCCAGCATGGTCGATGAATTCCCGATCCTCTTCATTGCCGCTGCGCTCGCCAGGGGCCGCAGCGTCTTTCGCGGTCTCGAAGAACTGCGCGTCAAGGAATCGGACCGGATCGCGGTGATGGCTGAAGGATTGCGCGCGATCGGCGCCACCGTGGAGGAACTGCCCGACGGCCTGATCGTTGACGGACGTGATGGCGATCCTTTCCCCGGTGGCGCGACAATTGCCGCGCAGCTCGATCACCGCATCGCCATGAGCTTCGCGATCGCCGGATTGGTCTCGAAAGCCCCCGTCACCATCGACGACATCAGCCCGGTCGCGACCAGTTTCCCGGCCTTCGAAACCATGCTCGCGGGTCTTGGGGCATGATCAGTTCGCTTGCTGCCGACATCATTGGCCTGTGTGGCAGCGTCCTTTTCATCGGCGCATTCCTCTATGCCAACATCTCACCGGCTATGAACAAGATTTTGTTTAATTTATTCAATTTGATAGGGGCCATACTTCTACTAATTTCTCTATCGATCCACTTCAATCTCGCCGCTTTCATCCTCGAAGTCGCATGGGCGATGATCGCCATCTTTGGTCTCGTTACCGCGCTGCGAGCGCGCGCATGATCATCGCGGTCGATGGCCCCGCCGCATCGGGCAAGGGCACGATTGCCCGCGCGCTTGCCGCCCATTTCGGCCTGCCGCATCTTGACACGGGCTTGCTCTACCGCGCCGTCGGCATTTCGGTCTTGCGCCACGGCGGCGACCCGCTGCACGAGATTGACGCCCTGCGCGCCTGCGACTTCAGCGATGCGATGCTCGACGATCCCGAGATCCGCAGCGAAGCAGCTTCGCGCGCGGCCTCGGTCGTCTCTGCTCATCCCTCGGTGCGAACGGCATTGCTCGAGCGGCAACGCGCTTTCGCCCGCCAACCCGGCGGCGCGGTCCTCGACGGTCGCGACATTGGCACAGTGATTGCGCCCGAAGCCAACGCCAAACTCTACGTCACAGCGTCGCCGCAGATCCGTGCGCAACGCCGTTTTGACGAACTGATCCGCGGCGGCGCGCACGTCACGCTCGATCACGTTCGCGCCGACATCGAAAGCCGAGACGCCCGCGATTCGGGACGAGCCGCAGCGCCTTTGATGCCCGCCCCCGATGCCGACTTGCTCGACACAAGCGATCTCGCTATAGACATTGCCGTTCAGCATGCGGTCGCATTGGTGGAAGCTCGGGTAACAGCTTAGAGCGCGTCGGTATTTGCCGGTCGCGCTTTTCGTTTTTTGCGCTTCTTTCAATCGACTGTGACGCAGGATGCCGCACCGATATTCGGTCGATGCGGCAACTTCGGTCAAAGACCGCCGGATACAACCGGCAGGCCGGAAATATCGATACTAGGATACAAACCTCTATGGCCACTGCGGCACTTCCCACGCGCGACGATTTTGCAGCGCTTCTCGAACAATCAATCGGTGCCGATGGCGGCTTCGAAGGCAAAGTGGTCAAAGGGACCGTTACTGCCATCGAAAACGACATGGCGGTTATCGATGTCGGACTGAAGTCCGAAGGCCGCGTTTCGCTCCGCGAGTTCGCTGCGCCCGGCCAGAAAGCCGACCTGAACGTCGGTGACATCGTCGAAGTTTATGTCGATCGCGTCGAAAACATGCACGGTGAAGCCATGCTCAGTCGCGACCGCGCCCGCCGCGAAGCTGCCTGGGATACGCTTGAAACCGAATTCGAAAAGTCGGCCCGCGTTGACGGCGTCATCTTTGGCCGCGTGAAGGGCGGTTTCACAGTCGACCTCAGTGGTGCCGTCGCCTTCCTGCCCGGTTCGCAGGTCGACATCCGCCCCGTCCGCGACGTCACGCCGCTGATGGACATCGTCCAGCCGTTCCAGATCCTCAAGATGGACCGCAAGCGCGGCAACATTGTCGTTTCGCGTCGTGCCATTCTCGAGGAAAGCCGTGCCGAAGCGCGCACCGGCCTGATCTCGACATTGGTCGAAGGCCAGATCATCGATGGTGTCGTCAAGAACATCACCGATTACGGTGCGTTCGTTGACTTGGGCGGCATCGACGGCCTCCTCCATGTTACCGACATGAGCTACAAGCGGATCAATCATCCGTCCGAAGCCATCGCCATCGGCGACACAGTCAAGGTGCAGATCATCCGCATCAACAAGGACACACAGCGTATCTCGCTGGGCATGAAGCAGCTTGAGAGCGATCCGTGGGATGGCGCCGAAGCCAAATATCCGATCGGTGCCAAGCTGTCGGGCCGCGTCACGAACATCACTGAATATGGTGCGTTCGTCGAACTCGAACCGGGCATCGAAGGCCTCGTCCATGTCAGCGAAATGAGCTGGACCAAGAAGAACGTTCACCCCGGCAAGATCGTTTCGACGAGCCAGGAAGTCGATGTCATCGTCCTCGAAGTCGACAATGAAAAGCGTCGCGTTTCGCTTGGGCTCAAGCAAGCGATCTCGAATCCGTGGGAAGCGTTCGCGGCCGATCATCCCGTTGGTTCGCAAGTCGAAGGCGAAGTCAAGAACGCCACCGAATTCGGCCTGTTCATCGGTCTCGATGGCGACGTCGACGGCATGGTCCACATGTCGGACATCGCATGGGGCATTTCGGGCGAAGACGCGCTCAACCTGCACCGCAAGGGCGAGACGGTTACCGCTGTCGTGCTCGACATCGATGTCGAAAAGGAGCGTATCTCGCTCGGCATGAAGCAGATGGAAAAGGGTGCGCCCGTGGTTGGTTCGACCGGCGCGGGTTCGGGCCTTGCCAAGAACGCCGTCGTTACAGTCACCGTCCTCGAAGTCCGCGATGGCGGCCTCGAAGTTCAGGCTGGCGAAGATGGCGCAACCGGTTTCGTCAAGCGTGCCGATCTTGGCCGCGACCGCGACGAGCAGCGCCCCGAGCGTTACCAGGTCGGCCAGAAGTTCGACGCGATGGTCATCGGGTTCGACCGTTCGAAGAAGCCGAACTTCTCAGTCAAGGCGATGCAGGTCGCCGAAGAAAAGCAAGCCGTCCAGCAATATGGTTCGTCCGATTCGGGCGCGTCGCTGGGCGATATTCTCGGCGAAGCGTTGAAGGCCCGCGACGAAAAGAAGTAATACTTTTCTAATTTTTCTGAACGAAGAGTTGGACTATGCAGACGCGAGTTGAGTGTGCGTATCACCAATGTTAGCATCGGGGCGGCTTATGGTCGCCCCGACCGCACAAGCCGGAGAGCACCATGATTCGTTCCGAACTGATCGACAAGCTGGTTGCCAAAAATTCAGGACTGGCGGCGCGCGACATCGAAGCCATTGTTGATTGTTTTTTTGAAGAGATCGTCGCGCAACTGGCGCATGGCGGCCGCATCGAACTGCGCGGTTTCGGCACGTTCTCGACGCGGGACCGCGATGCCCGCACGGGCCGTAATCCGCGCACCGGCGCCGCGGTTGAAATCGACGCCAAGCGCGTGCCGCACTTCAAACCCGGCAAGGAAATGCGCGCGCGCTTGAATGTGTGAAGTAAATTCGACTGCAATTCACTTGGATATTCGAGCCGAGTTACCATATTTGGAAAATGAATGGTGCTCAAAACCAGCATTACGTCCCCAAGTTCTTGCTGCGCAAATTTTTGTCAAATGCTCAAAGTGAACAAGTTTCGGTTTACGACAAGCATTCTGACAAGGGCTTTACTACGTCGATAGCAAACATAATGGCCGAACGGCGTTTCAATGATTTTGTTATCGATGAATGGCGAGGCACGTTCGAGGAAACTGCTGGCCGAATAGAAGATCAAATAATTCCAGTTTACGAGCAGATTCTGATTGAACAGAAAATTCCTTCCGAGCCAACGTCGCGCGCATCTCTCGCTTTTCTAATTGCCTTTCAGCTCCTTCGAACTCGATCGAGTCGGGAATGGTTCACCGACATGGACTCAGCTATCAGGGAGAAAGTCGAAGCTCTCGGTGGAAAAATGGAGAATCTTGAAGGTTGGGAATCCGTTACCGATGACAGCCTGACGCTACAACATTGGGCCTCGATCCGAGAGCTGTTACCAGACATATCGAAGCTGATCGCTGTCAAGGACTTGGTCCTTTGCAAGGCTGCGCCCGGCAGAGCATTTTATTTAGGCGACACGCCGGTCGCGATGGCGAATCAGAATAATTTCAAACCTTATGGGAACATTGGTGTTGGCGTTGAGGGCATCGAAATATACATGCCACTGTCGTCGAGCCTCATGTTAGCGGCGTGGTGCCCTTCCATTCTTGATGGGCTTCGAAAGAACCAAACCGAGTCAAAACGACAGGTTCGCATGATTGCTCTTCAGGCGGTTGCGGCAAGAAAAATCACCGCCGATCAAATGGCTAAGATGCTCGAAGAACTAAGGGTCTCGGAAAGTGCCGCTGACGAATTTTTGGCAAAAACCGAGTCTGGGCTGCCGCTTGTCTCCACACCAGAGAATATGGACTACTTTAACTCGCTCCAGACAAAATTCGCGCGCAGATTCGTTGTGTGTCAAAGATCAGACTTTGCGCTCGCGCGCAGGCATAACAGCGAGTTTCCAAAGTTCCGGCAGGGCGCACGACCCGTGTTCAACTAAGGCGTTGCACCGAAGATCCCCCTTCACTCGACCGTCACTGACTTCGCCAGATTGCGCGGCTGATCCACGTCTGTCCCTTTCACGCACGCGACATGATAGGATAAAAGCTGCACCGGCACGGCATAGACAAGCGGCGCGATGAGCGGGTGTACCTTGGGCATTTCGATGGTGGCCATGCACCCCTCGCCGGCTTCGGCGATTCCCTCGGCGTCAGAGATCAAGACAATTTTGCCGCCGCGCGCCATCACTTCCTGCATGTTGCTGACAGTCTTTTCGAACAGCGGCCCTGACGGCGCGATAACGATGACCGGCACGGCTTCGTCAATCAACGCGATGGGACCGTGCTTCATTTCGCCAGCCGCATAGCCTTCAGCGTGGATATAGCTGATTTCCTTAAGTTTTAGCGCACCTTCCAGCGCCATCGGATAATCCGGCCCACGCCCGAGATAAAGGACATCGCGCGCGGGTGCGATCAGGTGCGCCATCGCGGCAATGTCTTCATCATGCCCCAACGCCGCATTGAGCGCAGCGGGCGCTTCGGTCAGATGACGGACGACTTCGATTTCTTCGTCGCGTGTCATCTTGCCCTTCACAACCGCCAGATGCGCCGCGAAGGCCGCCAGCACTGCCAGCTGACAGGTAAACGCCTTGGTCGACGCGACTCCGATTTCAGGGCCGGCGTGCGTGGGCAACAGCAAATCGGCCTCGCGCGCCATCGAGCTCGTCGGCACATTGACAACGACGGCAATCTTCTGCCCTGCCGCCTTTGCGTGGCGAAGCGCCGCGAGCGTATCCGCCGTTTCGCCCGATTGCGAAATGAACAGCGCGAGCCCGCCCGCTTCCAGCACTGGATTACGATAACGAAACTCGCTTGCAACATCGAGATCGACAGGCACACGCGCAAAACTTTCGAACCAGTATTTAGCGACCATTCCCGCGTAAAAACTCGTCCCGCAAGCGACGATGGCAATGCGCTTTATGTCCGACAGGTCGAAATCCATCTGCGGCAGCGCCACCTGCCGTTCGACCCCGCGCAGATAACTACGCAAGGTCTGCGCAACGACAGTGGGTTGTTCGAAAATCTCTTTCTGCATGAAATGGCGGTAATTGCCCTTTTCGATGGCGGCAGCAGAGACACCGGACGTGGTGATCTCGCGCGTGACCGGCTGATTGTCCTTATCGAATATCGCGGCGCCGGCGCGCGTGATGACCACCCAGTCGCCTTCATCAAGGTAAGCGATCTTTTGGGTTAGCGGGGCGAGCGCCAGCGCATCCGAACCCAGATACGTCTCGCCTTCGCCATAACCGACGACCAGCGGCGATCCCAGCCGCGCACCGATCAGCATCTCGGGATGCGCGCGAAACGCAATCGCCAGCGCAAATGCCCCGCGGAGCTGCGGCAGCACCGCCTTCACAGCGTCCTGTGGCGACAAACCTGCCTCGACCTTTTCGCTCACCAGATGCGCAACCACTTCGGTGTCGGTCTCGCTCTCGAAACGCCGCCCGCGTGCGATCAGGCCGTCACGAAGCGGCTTGAAATTCTCGATGATGCCATTGTGGACCAGAGCCACCTGTTCAGTCGCATGCGGATGGGCGTTGGCTGTGTTCGGCGCGCCATGCGTCGCCCAGCGCGTGTGCGCGATGCCCGTCAACCCCGGTGCAGGATCACCCGCCAAGACCTTAACGAGATTGCCGAGCTTTCCCTCCGCCCGCCGCCGGATCAGCGCGCCATTTTCAACGGTGCAAACCCCCGCCGAGTCATAGCCGCGATACTCCATCCGCTTCAGTCCATCGACCAACCGGTCTGCCACGGGGTCTTTGCCTACAATGCCGATAATGCCGCACATGGATTTGATACTCGACTAGAGTTGATAGGGAACGCGGATGCCCGGCATTTCTGCTGGGAAATCCTTGGTATTTCGTGTCACAAGAATGCGACCGTGAACCTGAGCCGACGCAAGGATGATGGCATCAACCGCGCGCAATCGAACTCTTTCGCGGCGCAGTGCCGCGGCAAGTTCTGCCGTTTCCTGATCTAACTCATCGATTGAAAATCCTGACAGAAATAGCTGCGCCTTTTTCAGCTCGTGCGGCAGACCTTTCGACAACACTTCAATCCAAGCCACCCGGTTGATCCAAAGCCGCTGGCCACCCGCCCTCGCCCGCGACAATTCCAGATAAGCCAGCCGAACACCGGCTAGCGCATCGATCACGATATTTGCATCAAACGTGTAGCTGCTCACGCACTGGAACCGGATCTATGCGGGACAGGTCGTCCTGCTTTCAGATCAAGATAAATCTGCCGCTGCCGATCATCTTCTGCATCAAACAAGTCGGGAAATTCGGCCTTTACATCCTCATAGTCGTCGTCCCAGGGGCGCGTCCATGACGCCCGTTCATGCCGCTGCCATTCGACAGCATCACCTATATCAGTGCGGTCTTTCCAAAGGCCAAATCCTGCTTCCAGCCAATCAAGGTTTTTGTCAGCGCTCGGGCTGCCTCGAAAAAAAGAAACAGCCTCGCGCAAAAGCGATGCGCGCGAACGACCTAAAACAGCTGCGGTTTCGTCGAGCCATTTGACATCTTCGTCAGGTAAATCGGCGAGTATACGGGTCATGATACATTGATATCATATCATGATATCATGTCAACGATGCCTCAAATCCCCTTCCAACAACCCAAAAATCAGCGAATCTCGTATGCCGATATGCGTCTTCCATTCTGCCCGAAAATAGCCTTCCTTTATGAAGCCCAAAGATTCGAGTAAACTGATCGAGCGGGCATTGTCTGGATCGGTGTCAGCGAAAATACGACGCTGCCCTAATGTGACAAAGGCATAAGCGATCACTGCAGATACCGCCTCGCGCGCGATGCCCTGCCCCCAATATTCTCGACGCAAAATATAGCCAAGCTCCTGAACACCTTCGCGCTTTTCTATAAGAATTACCCAGCCGATTGCCTCATCGCCTTCCTTGGTTATGGCCCAGCATCGCCAGCCATCAGTGTCTTCCGCATTTTTGCTAACATAGGCTTTGCTCTCGGCTAATGTCGTGTGGGCGGGGCTCGACCACCACGTCATCGCGTCAACGTCTGATAGAGCGGCATGCAACGACAAACCGTCGTCAGCAACGATTTGCCGGAGAGCCAATTGCGCAGTGATTAGTATTGGCACAGCCACCATTTCAACCTTTTTTCACCATCTTCCGCGCCGCCATCACGTCGCGAAACCGTTTCGCCCAGCCAGCTTTCTCGCGCTGTTCGGGCCGAACCAGCGCCAGTGCATCCGGGCTGACATCCGCCGTCACCACACTGCCCGCGCCCACAAACGCGCCTGCGCCGATTGTAACGGGCGCCACCAATGCGCTGTTCGAGCCGATAAACGCCCCCTCCCCAATCACCGTTTGATATTTGAAATAGCCATCATAATTGCAGGTGATTGTCCCCGCGCCGATGTTTGCGCCCGCGCCAACGTCGGCGTCGCCGATATAGGAAAGATGGTTTGCTTTTGCGCCCTTGCCCAGCGTTGCCTTTTTAACTTCGACGAAATTACCGACTTTCGACTTTTCGCCAAGCACCGCGCCGGGCCGCAACCGTGCGTAAGGTCCGACTTCCGCGCCCTCGCTGATCATCGCGCCTTCGATATGGCTGAACGCGTGGATCACCGCTTTGTCTGCTACCGTCACGCCGGG
>JAYUQI010000027.1:0-5467 GCA_043756805.1 Sphingomonas sp. | reverse complement strand
ATCGCTGCGGCGATTTCGGGATGGTTTTCGAGGGAGAGTGCGGCAACGGTCCACGACGCGCGGACATCATGTTTGTCGAGCAAGGCCACGACGCGCGGGGCACCTGCTTTGATGCCATAGAGATAATTGGATTCATTGCCGTAATTGCGGATCGGCGATTTGATGTGGATGCCAAGCTCGTCAACGGGCTCCATCCCGCGGTCGCCGCGGGCGATGGTCATTTCGCTGCCTTCCTCGACATTGACGACGATCGACAGCGCGATCTTGGCGGCACCCGGCCAGTCGATGCGTTCGGGAGTCATGAGCGCCGCAGTCCTGAGCCTGTCGAAGGACGGTTGGAATGCGTGAACCGGACTTCGACAAGCTCAGCCCTATCGGATTTTCTATTCAATGCATTTCCTCCCCGCCGCTGACGTTGAGTGCTTCGCCGGTTACATAAAACGCATCGTTACTCGCAAGCCACGCGCAGGCGGCCGCTGTATCGGAAGCAAGGCCGGGGCGGCCCATCGGGTTTTTCGCGGCCATGTTTTTGAGGTAGTCCTCGACGCTGGCAAAGCCGAGCAGTCTGGAGAAATAGGCGTTCTGCTCCGCGCCCAATCCCGTTGTGACATGATTGGGGCAGACGGCGTTGACCGTGATCTTGTGTGCGCCGAGTTCGACGGCCGTGGCGCGGGTCAGACCGATCATGCCGTGTTTCGACGAGACATAGGCAGGAAGATGCGGGAAGCCGGTCTTGGCGGCCTGGCTGGCGATATTGATGATCCGACCGCCTTGTCCGGCGCTGACCATCGCGCGTGCGGCGGCTTGGGTGCAATAGAATGCGCCTGACAGGTTGACGGCGATCACTGTCTCCCAATCGCGGGGGTCAACGTCGAGCAGCGGCTTCATCATGAAACCGATGCCGGCATTGTTGACCATGATGTCGATGGCCCCGAATTGCGCGACGGTGCGGTCGATGAGCGCCGCGCACTGATCGGCTTTCGAGACGTCGCATGGGATGGTCGCGACCTGCGCGCCTCGTGTCCGTAAATCGTCCGCCACGCCTTCAGCTTCATGCCCGATGTTTAGATCGGAGACGATGCAGTTCGCGCCTTCATCGGCAAAGCGCTGCAGGATCGCTTGCCCCAGCCCCCGTTCGCGGCCCGAGCCGGTCACGACAATCGTTTTGCCGGCAAAGCGCATCAAAGATCCTCGGTCAGGATGAACATCGGGTTGTCCGTAAACTGGCCGAAACCCGAAACGATGGATTGAAATGCGGGATCGCTGACGTCGGCGATGAAATGGTCGAGGTTGGTGATGTCGATCACTTCGACATAATCATAGGGCGATTTGGCCTCCGATCCGAACAGGCCGGTCGCGCGGTGGACAGTATAATCATAAACCGAGGACAGCGCGTTGACGCCGGGAATGTCCATGCCGCGCGCCCACGCTTCATAATCGTCGCGGCTCGCGCCTTCTTTCAGGTTGAAAAGGCAAATGATGCGCATGGGTCGCTCCTTCTTATGTCTGGAAACTAGCAGGTGGGCGGTAAGCGGCAAGCACGCCGTCAAGCGCGCGGGCGAGCGCGAAGAGATGCGCTTCGTGACCCGCCTGTCCGACGAGCTGGACACCGATGGGCAGACCGTCCGCGCTCCACCCGCCGGGGATGCTGATGGCGGGGAGGCCCGCGATGCTGGCGATGCACGTGAAGTCGGCTTGGTTGGCGGGCGCGGGCTCGCTGTGCGCGAAGGCCGGTTGCGGCGCGGTGGGGAGCAGCAGGAAGCTGTTGCGCGTGACGAGCGCGCGGATTTCAGAACGGGCGTCTTGCAGGATCTGCTGGTCCTCTGCCCAGTCGGCGGGGCTGCGCTTGGGGCCATAGGTCAGCAGCTTGGCGAGAACGGGCGACAATTTTGCAGGGTCGGCACCGGCAAGATGGGTGGCCATTGCGCGCGACGTGGCGATAAAACCGGCGAAGCGTAGTCGCGATAGAGGGATGCTGAGCGTTTCAGATTTGAGTTTGCCGAGTGACGCGCGCGCCTTGTCATAGACGGGGAGTATATCGTGCATGCAGTCGACTCTGCCGAGATCGCTGAGGATCATGCCTGCCGCGGTGCCGTCGCCCTCCCCGAAGTCCGAGATGACGCGCGCCACCCGCTCGAGCATGTCGAGATCGCGCGCGAGCGGGCCGATCACGTCGAGCGAGGGTTCGGCGGGTTCAAGGCCGTCCTGGCTGACAGCGGCGTTGGCGGGTTTGAACCCGTAGATGCCGCAATAGCTCGCCGGTATGCGGATCGAGCCCATCGTGTCGCTGCCAAGCGCAGCATCGCACAGACCGGCAGCGACGGCGGCGCCGCTGCCGCCGGAGGAGCCGCCGGGCGTATAGCCGATCCGGTGCGGATTCTGCGTTGCGCCGAACCACGGATTGTCGGTCTTTGCGCCGAGGGCGCCTTCGTCGAGGTTGAGCGTGCCGGGGATCGCTGCGCCGGCGTCGCGCAACCTTGCGACGACATAGGCATCTTCGGTCGCGATGCGGCCTCGGAAGAGTTCCATGCCCGCTGTCCACGGTAGACCCTTCACGGCGATGTTGGCCTTGATGCCGATGGTCAGGCCCGACAGCAGGCCATTGCCGCCATGCATTGCCGGGTCGAGATCGACAAATGCGTTGTAGGGATCGTGCATTATAGTCCGCGCTCGTCGACAAGCCGGATCGGTTTCTGGCGGCTGTCGATCTGTGTCGCCGCTGCGGTGCCGCCGGGGTCGCAGAGCGTGACGCCAACGTCGACGCCCAGTCCCCGCCGCAAGAGCGCGGCCAGCGCCGCTGCTTCCGTCCCGCCGCGGCTTTCGATGGTCACGATCATGTCATCGCGGCCCTCTGTCCGGCGCAAGTGGCAGACATATTCACCGGTCAGGTCGCTGCGGTTTTCGATCAACGACGCAATCGCGTGGGGGAAGAGGTTGATACCGCGCAGCTTGACCATATTGTCGCTGCGCCCCTTGAATCCGGCGATGCGCTTGAACGCGAGTTCGCCGCGTCCACTGAGTTCATGCGTGATGTCATGCGTGTTGAAGCGGATGCACGGCGCAATGTCGTCCTTGAACAGGCAGGTCACGACCATGTCGCCGGTCTCGCCATGTGCGACGGGGGTGCCGGTATCGACGTCGAGCAGTTCGAGATATTGCGCGTCTTCCCAGACATACAAGCCGTCGCGATCCGGCCCTTCGCCCGCGATTGAACCGGTGTCGCCGACGCCGTACCAGTCATAGGCTTTGGCGCCGTGCCACGCGGCTTCGGTGGCAGCACGGTCTTCGGTGCCGAGATGGCCGATGATCATGCGCAGGTTGATACGGTCGAACAGCTTTTCGGCCTCAGCGACGTCGGCGAGTTTGCGGACATAATCGACGAAACCGACCATCACGGTGACACCGAAATCGGCCATCAGATTGACTTGGGCGGCGCTGCGCGTTTCGATGCCCGTGCCGGCGGAGAGGAACAGGCTGTTGGTGAAATGGGTGACGGCCTCGCGGATGTAATGCCCGCCGTTGATCATGCCGTGACCATAGACTGACTGCACGACGTCGGACGGTTGCAGACCCATCCAGCGATACATGCGACCGACGAGGAGGTTGGTGATCTCGCGCCCTTTGGGGCCGAACATCAAGGGCTGGGGGCGCCCGGTCGTGCCGCTGGTCGTGTGGAAGATGACGGGGTCAGTGCTGCGCCCGTCGAAATCGCCGTACGGGGGGTGTTCGTTGACCGAGGCCATGAGGTCGGTCTTGTCGTAAACGGGGAGTTTGGTGATGTCGTCGAGGTCGCGGATGTCGCCGGGTTCGATCCCCTTTGCCCGCCAGAGTTTGTCATAGAACGGGATTTCCCAGCCGCGCTTCACAAGCTTGGCAAAGCGGGCTTCCTGAAGTGTGCGCAGTTCGTCTGCCGACATTTTCCCGTAAGCACCGACCAGATCGAGTGGATAATCCGCCAGCATCGCTTTGACGTCGAAGGCCTCGAAATAGGTCGGATATGTCATTGCGGTTCCGTGAAATAGCCGAGCGGATCGTCAAACAGGCGGCGGTCGGGGATTGCGCCCGCAAGTGCTTTGCAGTGGTCTTGTTTTTGGGCGGTTTGATGCGCGTCCATCGGCGCATGGGGGCTGCCGAGGGTGTGGGGGATGTCAATGGTTTCGCCGTTGATGACGAGGCGTTGCGGGGACAGGGCGTTGAGGTCAGGATTGTCGTCGACTTTGATGACGATTGTTGCCGCAATCTCGCGGAGGCGCGGATTAGCGAAGTCTTCGGCTGTGAACCGGCGCGGGTCGATATGTCCGTCGCGGATCATAAGCGCGGTGAGGAAGGGCAGGCACAGTCGCGCATAAGCGGGAGGCATGTCGTCGGTCATCGGTCGGCCGACGAGGCGCGCGATGAGCGGGGGGACGTGGGCTTGAATATGTTTGACGCTAGCAATCCATCCTTCGTCATTCCCGCGAAGGCGGGAATCCAACTCCAGATGTCGAGCCTCGGGCGTTGGACCCCCGCCTTCGCGGGGGTGACGATTAAGATTAGCAATGGCCCCCAAGACGCCATGACTCGCGCGACCGCATGGAAAGGGTTTGGTGCTGATCTCGCTGACCCGCCAGACCTTGCCGAGCGTCGAGGTGTAGCGCGACAGATCACCTTTATCGAACAATTTGAAATAGCCAAACGGTCCTTCGAGCGCATCATGCGGGCCGGTCAAGCCTGCCTTGGCAAGGTCCGCCCCGACGATGGCGGCGCGGGCGGCATTGGCGATCTGGAAGGGGAGCGCGATTGAGCCCTCGACATGCGCTTGCATGGTGCCTGCGCACTGGCTGTAGGCGAGGCCCAGCGTATCCGTCATTGAGGCCTCTTCGACTCTTGCGACAGCCAGCGCCGCACCGATCAGGCCTGCGGTGGCGGGGCGGAAGAAGCTGAGCGGGCTGTCTGCTGCAATGCCGAGGCCGCAGGCGACATCGACGCCGACCGCGAGTGCCGTCAACGCATCGTCGGGATCGCATCCGCCGCGCCGGTCGATGGCCGCACCGAGGGCGGCGGTGACGACCGACATCGCATGGACGACGGCGGGTTCATGCACGGCATCCCATTCGAGGCTATGGATGCGAAAGCCGTTGACGAAGGCGGCGGACGCGGCGGGCAGGCGTTCATTGGTGCCGAGGAGGCGGGCGTCGCCACCGCTGCCGCAATCGTGCGCGGCGGTCAGGATGGCGTCGGCACCGGGGGCAGTTGCGCCGGCCGCACCCACGGCAAGCGTGTCGGCGAGAAGGCGGATGGCATCGGCGCGGACTTGGGGCGGCAGGGTGTGCGGCGCGCTGGCAAAGGCGAGGAGGTCGCTGGTGGCGGTCATAAAGCCCCCTCCCCAGCGGGGAGGGGGTTGGGGGCGGGGGAGCGTGCGAAGCGCGCGTCGGCACTCGACACTCGCGTGCAGTCCACCCCCACCCAACCCTCCCCCTCAAGGGGG
>JAYUQI010000026.1:0-16076 GCA_043756805.1 Sphingomonas sp. | reverse complement strand
AAGTCCGGGCTCCATAGAGTGACGGTGCCGGATAACGTCCGGCCAGGGTGACCTGAGGGAAAGTGCCACAGAAAACAAACCGCCGCACTTCGGCGCGGTAAGGGCGAAACGGTGTGGTAAAAGCGCACCGCGGTTCTGGTAACAGGACCGGCAGGGCAAACCCCACCGGGAGCAAGACCGAATAGGGACGGCATATGGGCTTACTCGGCTCTGTCGTCCGGGTTGGTTGCTAGAGAGCGTCGGCAACGGCGTTCGTAGAGGAATGGTCGCACATCATGTTTCGACATGAGGACAGAACCCGGCTTACAGACCCTCTGGCGCTTTTCGGGCGGTGCACCTAGATGGAGTGAATGGCTCGACCTTCATCACGCTCGCTCGACTGGGGATTTCCGCGCTGGCGCGGTTACGGCAGCGATACCGCCGCCACGACAGTGCGCATCTGCGACCGGCACAATTGCGACGAGAAGGGCGACCGCCCTGCACCGAAATCACCCAACTCGCCCGATCGCTGGTATTTCTGCGAGAAACATGCAGGCGAATATAACCAAGGCTATAATTATTTCGAAGGCTTGAGCGCCGAGGATACTGCTGCGCGCGAAGCTGACATGGGGCGGACAGCGTCAGCGTATACTGCGGCATCGCATTATGGCTGGGGCGCGGCGGGCGATGGCACGCGGTCGCGCGATGAGATGCGTGCGCTGGCGGTGCTTGAGCTTGAATCCTACGCGACATTCGAGGATGCGCGCGGGGCGTGGCGGCGGCTGGCCAAGGCCAACCATCCCGACATAAAACCCAATGACGCCAAGGCCGCCGAACATTTCCGCGCAATCCAGGCCGCATGGGAAGTGCTGCGCACCGCCGAGGAGCGGCGGACAGCGACCTGATGTTCAAGATCGCCAAGTCGAACTGGGATCAGACGGTGCTGGTCTGCGCGAAATGTTCGAAGAAAGTCGGTGGCGGGTTCGGGCCGAAGGGCAAGACGCCGTTGTTGAAAGCGTTACGCGCAGTTCTTGGCAAGGGGCGTAAAGCCTCGGTCGGTGTGGTACCGGTCAAATGCTTAGGTGTTTGCCCGAAGAATGCCGTGATGCTGATTGACTCGCGCCGGCCGCGCGAATGGATGATCGTACCTGCGGGAACCTCGGTGGCTAAAGTAATTGCGGCGCTAAACGAGCATCCGGTCAGCGGTGGCCCGGATCAGCGCGATCATGTTGGGGATGCCCTGCGTCCGGTTCGAGCTGAGTTGAGCCTTTAATGCAAAGGGGGCGAGTTCGGCGCTGATGTCGGTTTTTATTATCTCTTCAGCCGTGCGGTCCTGCACCGTGGCGAGCACGAGAGCGATGATCCCTTTTGTGATCGCGGCATTTGAATCGGCGAGGAAATGAAGGCGGCTGTCGTCAGTTTTGGTCGGGTAAACCCAGACGCTGGCGGAGCAGCCGCGAACGAGTGTCGCGTCTGTCTTCAGCGGATCGGGCATGGGTTCAAGGTCACGACCGAGATCGATCAGCAGGCGATAACGATCATCGGAATCGAGCATTTCATAGTCGACGAGGATTTCGGGGAGGGTCATATGCCCCGACTAACCGTTCATCCTGAGCTTGTCGAAGGATTGTCCTTTTTCAATGCAATTTCGACCGAGAAAGACAGCGCTTCGACAGGCTCAGCACAAACGGTATTTTTCGCCACCTTTGCGCATTCACATATCCACGCCCGAGGCAATCGCTTCCAGTTTGCGGATACGTTCTTTCAGGTCAGCCACGTCGATGCGTTGCGACGTTGATGGCGCCGACGGCATGCGCTGATTTAGTTCGAGTTGCTTGAGGTCAAGCCAGGCGCGGAAGGCTTTGAGGCCGATCAGCGCAAGGACCGTGAGCCCGGCAACGGTGGTCAGCGACAATGCAAGGTAGAGGGGCAACGTTTCCATGATCAGTCTCCCGGATTTAGCGGAGTTTTTCGATCTCGCGGTCCAGCGCGCGGGCCCCGTTATCGTCGGTGGCGAGGCGTTCGAGGACAGCGATGCGTTCTTTGAGGCCTTTGACTTCGTCGCGAAGGCGGGCGGCGTCGGGATCATAGACTACGCTATGATTCCTTGCCTCGTCCTCAACGATGCCATGGCGCGCTCTGTATCGTGCTTTGAAAATACTGGCGATCATCACGATCGTGACGATTGCGATTACCATGATATGCGAACTTTGCATTGACCCTACTCCCGTTAATTGAGTGGTTGGTTACGGAGCGCGTCGATCTCGTCGGACAGATCGACGCCCTTGTCGGTCGCAATCCGTTCGAGCACGCGGACCCGCGCTTCGAGCCGTTCGGTATGTGCTGCATATTGTGCCGATTTTTCGGCGGTCATGCTGGTCTGCACTTCAAGCTGCTTTTCCTTGAGCGCGATCATCTTGGTCACGGTGCGTGAGATGATGGCAACGATGGGGATCATCAGCGCAATAATGGGGATGAAAACGGGGTCCATGTGCGTATTCCCTAGTTAGCGGGTTTGGAGCGAAGCAATTCAATCTCGCGGTTCAGGCCGTGGGCTTCGTCGGTGACGATGCGTTCGACGTTGGCGAGGCGATCCTTGATCGAGCCGAGTTCAGCGCGGAGCTGGGCATTTTCCTGGCTCAGCAACTTGACGCGCTCCGCGGTTTCTTCGTTCTTCTGCGGATAGAGCGCCTGGCCCCATTGGCCGTCGAGCGGGTAGCCGTTCTTTATGCGGAGCCAGGTTGTAATAACCCATCCGCCGACCGCGACAATCGCGACGAGGAATGCGGCGGGGGCGATGGTTTCAAACGGTATCATATCTTTATTCCCTGTTTCAGCTGCTCAGCGCAGGCCGTCGATTTCGGTGGAAAGGCGCAGCGGTTTGTCGGTAACGATCCGTTCAAGGACAGCGATGCGGTCTTCGAGGCGGGTCACTTTGCCGGTCAGTTGCTCATTTTCATTGCTGAGCAGTTCGATCTGGCGGGCCGCCTTCGGATCATCCTTGTTGATCGTGCCGCCCCATTCCCCAGCGACGGGGTAACCATGTTTTGCCCGTATCCAGCTTGTCGCGATCCATCCGATTGTCGACATTGCAATGATAGCAAGAACAAAATCGGGTCCATGAAAGTCCATGAGTGTTCTCCCTGTTCGCACGCGTTACTTGAGGTTGTCGATCTCGTTGGCGAGGCTCGAGTTGCGGCTGGTGTAGTAGGTTTCGACGTCCGCGAGGCGGCGGTCGATGTCGCGGAACTTGGCTTTGACATCGCGAGTGCTGCGCGTTGGTGACTGGCGGACGCCCTGCCAGAATTTGGCGTCTTCGGGGCTGTCATACAAACCGAGTGGCTTGGGATTGGCGACCCACGCCGTCACCCAGTAAGCGATCAGCGTCCACGGAAAGCCGCCCATGATGGTCAGAATAACAGCGGCAACGCGAACCCAGGTCCGGTCGATCCCGGTGTAATCGGCGATCCCCGAACAGACGCCCAGCCATTTGGCATTTTGTTTGTCGAGGTAAAAGTCAGTGCGACGAGCGGTCATTGCAGGTCTCCTTGCATTAAAGGGGTTACTGGCCGGATTTCCAGTTGGGATTATCGGCGGCCATGATGCGCTCGATGGTGATCAGGCGATCTTCGAGGCGGCGTGCGGTATCATGCACGTCATCGAGAAGGCGCTCGTCATCGACCGTCAGCGTTTTCGCCTGTTTCCACTTGGTGATGTAGTGGAACACCAGCCACGGCAGGCCGATGAACAGCATTCCGACAACCATGATAGGGACGAGAACATCTTCCATCGGATTACCCTTTCTTTCCGGCAGCTTTGATCTTGGCCTTCATGGCCTCAAGCTCGGCGTCGATTTTTTTGTCCGTGCGCAGCTCGGCGATTTCCTCGTCGAGCGTTTTCACGTTGCCCATGCCCATCGCGTCAGCGCGGCCCTCGGCAAGGTCGGCTTCGCGTTCGAGAATATCGAAGCGCGAGAAAGCATCCTTGGTTCGTTCGCCGGCATAGGCTTCGCGCATCTTGAAGCGCTGGTTGGCGCTGTCGATACGGGTTTCGATGCCGCTCTGCCGCGTGCGGGCTTCGCGCAACTTGGTCTGCAGCTTGGCAATGTCGGCTTCCGATGCGCGCAGGGCATCGTCGAGAACCTTGATCTGCGTAGACATCTGGTCGGCCATGTCAGTCGCCTTTGCCTTTTCGACCAGCGCGGCTTTGGCAAGATCTTCGCGGCCTTTCGAAAGCGCGAGTTCGGCCTTTTCCTGCCAGTTGGTCTCAAGCGTCGCGAGCTTGTCGATATGACGCCGCATTTCCTTTTGATCGGCGATCGTGCGGGCAGCGCCGGCACGAACCTCGACCAATGTTTCCTCCATTTCGAGGATGATGATGCGGATCATCTTGGCCGGGTCTTCCGCGCGATCGAGCATGTCGGTCATGTTGGCTGCGATAATATCGCGGGTGCGCGAGAAAATGCCCATCATTAAAACTCCTGAGTGAAACCTTAGATCGTTCGCCGGGGCAGGCCTAGCAAGGGGGCGGCCTGCCCCGGTCACGATACGCACCTGCTTCAAGCCTGTGCGGTCGTTTGGGTTGTCGCGGAGGCCGCGAAATTCGTGGGCTTCAGCGTCGAGTCGAGACCAGCGAAGCTGAAGAGGACAACGCCGAGTGCCAGAGCGGCGACGGCGGATTTGCGAGCTGTGTTTGCGTTCGTCATTTATAGTCTCCCTGACTTGGGGTGGATAATTTGTCTTCCTGGCGGACCATCCGGCGGGAACATGAATAGTTTTGCAGGAACCGTGCCAGTTTAAGAAATGGCGCAAAACCAGGGTTTATAATTTTCATACATAGATTATACTTGCCAACAGTTAGTAGAATATCCTAACTATCGGCAATGGATCGTTCACAACAGGTTGTCGGGCAATCTTATGCCTTTCTCGACAGCATCGAACGCGCGAGCAGTGCAGCGGCACTGAACCGGCCCGTGCTGGTGATCGGCGAGCGGGGAACCGGCAAGGAGTTGATTGCCGAACGCTTGCATCGCCTGAGCCCGCGTTGGGCCGGACCATTGATCACGATGAACTGCGCGGCGCTGGCCGAAACGCTGATCGAGGCCGAGCTGTTTGGGCATGAAGCGGGGGCATTTACCGGCGCGACCAAGGCGCGCGAGGGGCGATTCGAGGAAGCCGACGGCGGGACGCTGTTTCTCGACGAGCTGGCGACGCTGTCTGCGGGTGCGCAGGAACGGCTATTGCGCGCGGTCGAATATGGCGAAGTGACGCGGATCGGCGCAAACAAGCCGTTGCAGGTTGATGTCCGTATCGTCGCGGCGACCAACGAGCATTTGCCGGGGCTGGTCGAACAGGGGCGGTTCCGTGCGGATTTGCTCGACCGGTTGGCGTTTGAAGTCGTCACGCTGCCGCCACTTCGCGCACGCGAAGGCGATGTGCCCGTGCTGGCGGATCATTTCGGGCGGCGGATGGCGTCGGAGATTGGCTGGCACGAATGGCCGGGATTTTCGATGACGGCGAGCGATGTGCTCGCGACATATGACTGGCCGGGCAATGTTCGCGAATTGAAGAACGTGATCGAACGTGCCGTGTATCGCTGGACCGATGAGATGCACCCGATTGATGTGATCGAGTTTGATCCTTTCGCGTCGCCGTGGCGACCGGCAGGGTCGAATATCCCCCTCCCCGGCGGAGAGGGGCAGGGGGCGGGGGAGAGCGCCATTGCGCGCGTCGGTTCTCGAATGTCGAATGCAGTCCACCCCCACCCAACCCTCCCCCTCGAGGGGGAGGCCTTTGATAAGGTTTCGGATTTACGTGCTTCGGTTGATGCCCATGAGCGGGCAATCCTTGAAGCAACGCTTGCCCGCTGTCGTTTCAACCAGCGCGAGGCAGCGAAGGCGTTGGCGCTGACTTACGATCAATTGCGCCACTGCCTGCGCAAACATGGCATGCTTGAGAAGCGCGCGGCCTAATCGACCGGCTTTTCCTCACCAAAGCCATGCTTGGTCAGCACTGGAATATTGGTCAGCGCGAAGATGAATGTGACAGCGATAAAGCCCCAGACCTTCACGTTAACATAAGTGTTGTCCGATACGTTCAGGTAAATCAGCACCTGATTGGCCGCCGCCAATGCGGCAAAGAAGAATGCCCAGTTGCGCGACAAGATCATCCACCCGCGATCCGACAGACCGTCATAACCAGCTTCGAGGACGTATTTGAGCAGCGGTTTGCCGCGCGCGAGGCCGATGAACAGGAGACTTGAGAGGAGCACGTAAACCGCAGTGGCTTTGTAGCGAATGAGAAGGGGGTCGTGCAGCCAGAGCGTCAGCCCGCCAAAGCCGAGCACGAGCACTGCCGACAGCCAGAGCATCGGTGAAATCCGGTTGAGCTTCCAGCGCGACAGGAGGATCGCCACGACAATCGCGACCATGAAAGCACCTGTCGCAGCAAAAATGCCACCGAACTTGAACGCGAGGAAGAAGACCAGCAGGGGCCCATAATCAATCGCGAGGCTCCAGCCGGGATGAGGCTTTGGTTTTGTGTCAGCTTCGGTCAACGGTCTACTCCGGCAATGGCGCGCGCCAGTTCATCGGCATCGAACGGGCGAAGGTCGTTCAGGGTTTCACCGACGCCAACGGCATGGATCGGCAGGCCGAATTGCTTGGCCGCCGCAACAAGGACGCCGCCACGCGCGCTGCCGTCGAGCTTGGTCATCACAAGGCCGGTGACGCCTGCGACGTCCTTGAAGACTTCGATCTGGTCGAGCGCATTCTGGCCGGTTGTCGCGTCGAGGACCAACACAACATCATGCGGTGATGCGGGATTGATGCGGCCCAAAACCCGTCGAACTTTGGCAAGTTCATCCATAAGCTCGCGCTTGTTCTGGAGGCGGCCGGCGGTGTCGACGATCAGGACATCGATGCCCGTGGCGGTGGCTTGCTTGACGGCGTCGAAGACGATGCCTGCTGCGTCGCCGCCTTCGGGACCGCTGACGATGGGGACGCCGAGGCGCTCTGCCCAGACCTTGAGCTGTCCGATGGCAGCAGCACGGAAGGTGTCGCCCGCAGCGAGCATCACGCCATAGTCCTGCTCGAGGAAATAGTGCGCCAGCTTGGCGATGGTGGTGGTCTTGCCCGAACCGTTGACGCCGATGACGAGGATGACTTGGGGACGTGGAAAAGCGTCTATTTCCAATGGCTTGGCTACGGGGCGAAGGACCTTTGCGATCTCGTCCGCCATGACCAGACGAACGCCTTGGGCATCGACGCCGCGGTCGAATTTTGTCTCGGCGAGGCGGTCGCGGATGGTTTTGGCGGTCGCGGGGCCGAGGTCGGACGCGACCAGCGCATCTTCAACATCGTCGAGTGTCTGTGCGTCAAGCACCGTGCCGCCGCTGGTCAAGCTGCCGAGGTTCTCGCCGATGCGTTCCGACGTGCGGCGCATGCCGCCGAACAGGCGCTGGGTCCAGGAGGTTTCAGTCATGCCAAAAACTCCGAGGAGGCTGAGCTTGTCGAAGCCCTGTCTTTCTTCTTGGAAATCGCGTCAAGAAAGGACAGCCCTTCGACAAGCTCAGGGTAAACGGTTTGTGGGTGATCAAGTGCATCAAGCGTTTCGCCAGTGGTTCCGGTTATGCGCACCGTTTTGATGCTGCCGGGGGTGCTTGGGGGCAGCGTGACAATCGCGAAATTCTCGGCGTGGCCGCTGATACCGCTGCGTTCGACGAGGACACGGACTTCGGTACCGACCTGTGCGGCAAGCCATGCCGATTTGCGCACTGCGTTTGCAGCACGCAATTCGGCGGCGCGGGCTTTGGCGATGGCAACCGGAACCTGTGGCATCAGTGCTGCCGCTGTTCCCGGGCGTGGCGAGTAGGGGAATATGTGTCCGAACATGATGTCGCAGTCGTCGATGATCGCGCGGCTGCCCGCAAACATCGCGTCGGTTTCGGTCGGGAAGCCGGCGATCAGGTCAGCACCCATGGCAATGTCGGGGCGGGCGGATTTCAGACGCGCGACAAGATCGATGGCTATTGCGCGGTTGTGGCGGCGCTTCATCCGTTTGAGAATCATGTCGTCCCCCGACTGGAGCGAGAGATGGACGTGCGGCATCAGGCGCGGTTCGTTCGTGAGTAAATCGAAGAGCGGCGCATCCACTTCGGCAGGATCGAGCGACGAGAGGCGAAGGCGGGGGAGACCGGGGACGTCGGACAGGATGCGCGCGACAAGCGAGGCAAGACCGCCTTCATAGCTGGTCAGATCGACACCGGTGAGGATGACTTCCTGCTGGCCATTTTCGACAATGTTCTGAATGGCCGCAACAATCGAATCGGGGGTTAGCGAGCGCGACGGGCCGCGCGCTATGCGCGTGATGCAGAAGGTGCAGTCGTGATCGCAGCCATTCTGAACTTCGACGAAAGCACGGGCATGACCTGCGCCTGAAACGGCGGGACGGGATTCCCGACGCTGCGGCAAGACTTCGGCGATTTCAGCCCATTTGTCAGGGTCAAGACGGACAGCGCAGCCGGTAGCGAAAACTGTTTTGCCCGACCGCGCGGCCCGCCGGATGGCTTGGCGCGCCTGACGTTCTGCTTCGGCGGTAACGGCGCAGCTGTTGATGATGACGGTATCGTTGGCTTCGGGCCCCTTTGACCAGCCCGCACGGATTGCTTCGCCCTCGGCAATGTTGAGGCGGCAACCAAAGTTGATAACCTCCACAGTCATTGCCCGAACCTGTCCCAATCGGTCTCGCCCGTAAACACATGCGTGGCAGGGCCGGTCATACGGATAGTTTCACCGGGTGCCCAAGCGATGGTCAGGTCACCACCGGGGAGCGAGACAATGACCGGCGACACAGCGCGTTTGGAGCGGATCGCTGCCACGGCGGTTGCACAAGCACCGGTGCCGCACGCGAGAGTGAGGCCCGCGCCTCGTTCCCAGGCGCGCAGCGTGAGCGCCGAAAGTCCCGTGATGGAAGCGACATTGACGTTGATACGGTCAGGAAACAACGGATCATGTTCGATGATCGGGCCGAGGCGGGCCAAGTCAACGCCGGCGGCATTATCGACAAAGAAAATGATATGCGGGTTGCCGACATTGACGACAGCGGGGTTTTCGAGCGTTTCCCAGCCGACAGGCAGGGCGCTCGTGTCCATGGCGTATGCCAGCGGGATTGCTTCCCAGTTGAAGCGCGGTGCGCCCATATCGACAGTTGCACCGCCATCATGCGGGGATACCGACACGGGACCGCCGATCGTTTCCAGTATCGCGGGTTCGCCGAGCAGCAGTGCGACAGCACGTGTGGCATTGCCGCAGATTTCGACTTCGCTGCCGTCTGCATTCCAGGTGCGCATTTTCGCGTCGGCGGTGGTTGACGGTTCGAGCAGGATCAGCTGGTCGCAGCCGATGCCGGTATGACGGTTCGCAATCGCCTGTGCTCGCGCTTTGATCATCGCGACGGGATGTTCGCGCGCGTCGATGACGACAAAGTCGTTGCCCAATCCGTGCATTTTGTGAAATCGACCAGCCATGCTGGCGGCGATTTAGAGTCGCTGCGGCCTTAAGTCTACTTCACAAAGGAAAAGCCTGTGACATCACCGAATGCCTGAGCTTGTCGAAGGCCTGTCCTTCTTCTCAGCCATTGTAAAGAAAGGACAGCCCTTCGACAGGCTCAGGGATACGGCGAAGTTGAATTCTTGGGCTGGTCAGGCAATCCGGCGCTGTCGCAGATCTTTGCCTTCAACTTCGGAAAGGTCAGGCCCAGCCTGCGCAACCATTGGTTTTGGTTCAGGCGCGCGGGCATAGGACAGCAGATTACGCTCGGCGAGCAAGGTGCGCACAGCGGGCAGGGGCAGCGGGCGGCCGTAGAGCCAGCCCTGACCCTTGTGACAACCAAGCTGACGCAGACGCTCCTCGATTTCAGTGGTTTCGATGCCTTCGGCAGTGACAGGAAGCCCGAGACTTTCGCCAAGGCGTGTGATGGCCGCGACGATGGCGGCGCTTTCGGTATTTTCGCAGATGGTCGTGACGAAACTCTTGTCGATCTTGATCCGGTCAAACGGCAGCGCGCGCAGATGGGCAAGCGATGAATAGCCCGTGCCGAAATCGTCGAGCGCGATGCGGATGCCCTGATTTTTGAGGCTTCCGACGATCGATTGCGCGAGCGCAAGATTGTCGAACAACGATGTCTCGGTTATTTCTATTTCGAGGCGCGTTGCGGGAAAACCGGTTTCGGTGAGCAGCTTCACGAGCTTTTGGGCGAGCCAGGGATCCTTCAGCTGCGTCGGCGAAATGTTGACCGACAGGCTGACCGAGGGATCCCAGTTGCGCGCTTCGACGAACGCCTGGCGCATGACCGAGAATGACAGGTCTGAAATGGCACCAATTTCTTCGGCAATACCGATGAAATTGTCGGGCATCACAAGGCCGCGGGTCGGATGATCCCAGCGCGCCAGCATTTCGAAACCGTGAAGCCGGTTTGTCGTCAGGTCGATCTGCTGTTCGAAATAGGGAACGAATTCGCCCTTTGGAATGCCGATGCGCAGGCCCTGTTCGGTTTCGTTGCGCGCTTGCAGCTCGCGCTCCATCGACACGTCGAACCAGGCGAAACGATTTCGCCCCTGATGTTTTGCCGCATACATCGCGATGTCGGCGCGGCGCATCAGCGCGTCCATGCTGCCGCAATCGACCGCTGTATGGGCAATGCCGACCGAGGCGGAGATGTGGACAAATGTCCCTGCGGCGTCGAAAGGCTGGCCGAGGCGGCCAACGATAGCCTGGGCAATGCGCTCGACAATTTCCGGATTTTCGGCGTCATAGGCGAAAGCGCAGGCGAACTCATCGCCGCCGAGGCGCGCCGAAATCGCCGATGGTGGGATGAGTGCCATGACTTCGGTGGCGACAGTCTTCAGCAGCGCATCACCGATCGCGTGGCCATGCACGTCGTTGACGTTCTTGAAATGATCGAGATCGAGCATCAGGACAGCAAGCGTCTTCTGGCGCTTGATTGTGCGCGACAGAAGCGCCGCGCCGTCTTCGGACAAGGCGCGCCGGTTCAGAAATCCGGTGAGCGGGTCGCGCGACGCGAGCACCTGGGCCCGCTGTTCAGCCTCGGTGCGCTCGACGATTTCATTCGAAAGATCCTTGTACCGACGCCAGCCGAACATGATCAAAGCGATATTGAGGAGAAGCGCGACTGACAGCGTTTTGTCGACGCCACCGCCGACGCCGAGAAGTGTAGCGACAGCGCTCGACATGACTTCGCTGCCAGTGCCAAGCAACATGATGATCGCCGCGACGATGATCCCGCCGGTCATCACATCGTTGCGCGCGTTGGTCACACGCGACTTGGTTTTCAACATTCCGGCTTTTATATTCACTGGATCCAGCCCCACTGTTCCACGATCAAAACATCGGTAGCAATCATGCGTGAAGAAGAGCTTAAACCGGACGATCTTGACCGATGGTGGCGTTGTGGGTAGAGACCAATGACATCGAAAAGCATCATGTGATGCGCGCTAGCCGACGAGGTTTCGTCCGCTGGCTCTTTTTGCGTTGGAAGATGAATTGGAACTGGGTCGGCAATGTTTGAATCACTGAGCGATCGTCTGGGCGGGGTCTTTGCCGCACTGCGCGGTCGCGGTGCGTTGAACGAAGCCGATGTGCGCGCGGCGATGCGCGAAGTGCGCATTGCTTTGCTCGAGGCCGATGTGGCGTTGCCGGTGGTGCGGTCGTTCGTCGACAGCGTGACCGAAAAAGCGGTGGGGCAGAACGTTCTGCGCTCGATCACGCCGGGGCAGCAGGTCGTCAAGATCGTTAACGATGCGCTGACCGAAATGCTCGGATCGGACGCGGCGGACCTTGAGCTGGATGTCACCCCGCCTGCGATCATCATGATGGTCGGGCTTCAGGGCTCGGGCAAGACGACGACAACGGCAAAGATTGCCAAGCGGCTCACCGAGAAATCGGGCAAGAAAGTCCTGATGGCGTCGCTCGATGTCAATCGTCCGGCAGCGCAGGAGCAGCTTGCCGTGCTCGGCACGCAGATTGGCGTGAACACATTGCCCGTGGTGCAGGGTCAGCAGCCGGTCGAGATCGCCCGCCGCGCGCTGAATGCGGCGAAGTTGCAGGGCTATGATGTCCTGATGCTCGATACCGCCGGGCGCTTGCATGTCGATCAGGCGTTGATGGACGAGATGCGCGCTGTGTCGCAAGTGTCGATGCCAGCCGAGACATTGCTCGTGGTCGATGCGCTGACCGGGCAGGACGCTGTCAATGTCGCCAAGAGCTTTACCGAGCAGGTGGCGCTGACGGGCGTGATCCTGACGCGGATGGACGGCGATGCGCGGGGCGGCGCGGCGCTGTCGATGCGTGCCGTTACGGGCAAGCCGATCAAATTTGTCGGGACGGGCGAAAAGCTCGACGGACTCGAGGCGTTTCATCCGAGCCGGGTAGCGGGCCGCATTCTTGGCATGGGCGATGTCGTCTCGCTGGTCGAGCGTGCCGCCGAGAATATTCAGGTCGAAGATGCCGAAGCGATGGCCGCGAAAATGGCGAAGGGTCAGTTCGACCTGAACGACCTACGCCAGCAGCTGAAGCAGATGCAGAATATGGGCGGCCTCGGCGCGCTCGCGGGGATGATCCCGGGGATGAAAAAGGCCCAGCAAGCAATGGCGTCGGGCGCGGTCGATGACCGGTTGCTGGTGCGGATGGATGCGATGATCGGATCGATGACCGCCAAGGAGCGCGCCAAGCCCGAACTGCTTCAAGCGAAACGCAAGATCCGCATTGCCAAGGGTTCGGGGACGACCGTGCAGGACGTCAACAAGCTGCTGAAAATGCATCAGGAAATGGCCGGCGCCATGAAGAAGCTCAAGAAAATGGGCGGGATGAAAGCGCTGATGGGCATGATGGGCGGCGGCGGTGGTGATCCGATGGCGAGCATCGGCAAGATGATGGGCGGTATGCCGCCGGGTTTTGGTGGAAGAAAATAGCATAGCACACCGTTCGCCCTGAGCTTGTCGAAGGGTTGTCCTTCTCAGCGAACGATCTTGAAAGAAAAGGGCAGGGCTTCGACAAGCTCAGCCTAAACGGTTTTTTTATTGAGGAATTTTTAGATGGCAGTTGCAATTCGTTTGTCGCGTGGTGGTTCGAAGAAGCGCCCTTATTACAAGATCGTCGTGGCCGATGAGCGCAGCGCGCGCGACGGCAAGTTCATCGAGCGGATCGGCAGCTACAACCCGCTGCTCGCCAAGGATGATGCGAACCGCGTCGTGCTCGACAGCGACCGTGCCAAGCATTGGTTGAGCGTTGGCGCACAGCCGACCGACCGTGTTGCCCGCTTCCTCGATGCTGCTGGCGTCCGTGAGCGCGCCGCGCGCAGCAACCCGAACAAGGGCAAGCCCGGCGAAAAGGCCGTCGAGCGCAAGGAAGAACAGGAAAAGCGCGTTGCTGATGCGGCGGAAGCAGCAGCGGCGGCAGCGGCGGCTCCGGCACCCGAGCCGGAAGTTGTTGAAGAAGTGGTAGCAGCGGAAGAAGCACCGGCTGAACAGGTTGTTGCCGAAGAAGCTGCTGTCGAGCAGGTTCAGGTCGAAGAAATGGTTGCCGAGGGCGCACCCGTTGAACAGGCTGAAGCCGAAGAAGCCCCCGCCGAAGCGGTGGCCGAAGAAGCGCCAGTCGAGCTGGCGCAAGCTGAAGAAGCCCCTGTCGCCGAAGAAGCGCAGGAAGAAGAAAAGCAGGCTGACGCCTGAGCATGCGTGCTGCTCGCCCCGTCACGCTCGCCGTCATCATCGGCGCGCATGGCGTGGGCGGGGAAGTGCGGCTGAAAGTCTTTGCCGAGAGCATCGGCGGGTTGAAGGCGCATAAGTCGTTCAACGACGGCGCGCTGACGCTGAAATCACTGCGCGACGGCAATAATGTCATCGCGCGATTCGCCGAAATCCCCGACCGTAACGCCGCCGAACGGATGCGCGGCACAGAACTCACCGTCCCGCGCGATGCGCTCCCGCCGCTGGGTGAGGGGGAATATTATCATGCTGATTTGATTGGCTTGCCTGCGATATCGACGCTCGGAGATGATCTGGGTCGCGTGGTCGCCGTCGAGAATTTCGGGGCAGGGGATGTGATCGAAATCGAAAAGCCCGACGGCAAGCTGTTCATGGTGCCGATGCGGGTTGAGGCTGTTCCGAAATGGACCGAAACTCTGGTCATTTGTGCTGATTTTGTTCTATAGTATCCATAACGGATGAATGGATCAAATCATGAGTTATTGCCGATGGTTGGAGGGCGATCTCTACGCCTATAAAGCGCGGGACAACTACGTTGTTCACGTTGCTGCGCGTTGCGTAGATGGGCCAGTCAAGGAATTATATGAAGAACCGACTGCCCACGCGCTCCTGGCTCGAATGCTGTGGCTTGGTTCAAAGGGATGCGACTATCCTTGGGATGCGCTGCGCTATTTGAAAGAGGACATCATAGCCGAAATCGAAGAGCTTGAAGCGGCATGATCCCGAAGCCAATCAACGAAATCGAATGGTTGGACATCGAAGCGCTCCGTGACAGCGGGCGCGAGGAAGACGATAAGATTGAGTATAAGGCCAGCTTTTCGGGCGGACCTGACTTTTTGGCGTTCACCGATAGCCAGAGGGTTAAAGCTATCGCAGGTATCGTGGCGGAGGCCTTGGCATTCCTCAACGGTCGTGGCGGCGACGTGGTGATCGGCGTCCGTGAGGCCAAGAACGACCATCCAAAGATTGAAGAGATCACCCCTGTTGCCAACGTCTTGGCGACTGTGGATCGATTGGCGCAGTCGCTTGCGGCAGTTATCGAACCCACCCAATCGATATTGGGCGTCAAAGCAATCCTGAAACCCGAAGGTGACGGCGATGGTGTGATCGTTGTTCGCGCGCCATCGTCATTGCGCGCGCCTCATAGGTATACGACTAACAAGGAATGCTACATTCGACGAGGGCGAGAGTCAGTGCCGATGCCAATGGATGAAGTGCAGGATGTTACACTTAGTCGGGCAATGCGGCAGTCCGAGCGACTGGCCTCATTAGAACGTCAATTTGAATCGATTGGTTATGCAAAGACCACTCGGACGCAGTTGCCCGGTCAACGTGTTAGAATTAAATCTGTCTTTCTACCCCTTCTTAGCGGCCAGGTTGTATTAGACGATGCTTCCGTAAGCCTTCTGGGACATCGGAAACCTGAGATGTTTTTGCAGTCGACTAAGAAAGACTATTTTTCTGTGATGAGCCTGCTTGGGCATGCTGCGATTCCGGTTTTACGGGGAGTGATGCTTGAAGGTGTGAGGCAGGGTTCTGATCGCTTCGTCTATTGCGCTAAAACATTGAATACCAATTTGATGATGACATCCGAATATGTCGATGGCGGGCGAATTCAGAATGATGGTGTTCAGCGAATTGGTGTGTATTTTGCTTGGCTGGCTGGTTATCTCTCAAGTACACTTCTCACTATTCGCGACTTAATTGAACGATACCCTGCCTTCTCGGAGGGAGTTCTCAGAATCAAAATTCAAATTGCAGGCGAACAAAACCTTATTGTCGGTAGCCGATACGATGAAGAGACCGTAATTCTGCCAGAAAATGTTTGGGAAATTCCTGATTTTGAGGTTTCGGGAAGCGCCAGCATCGATGGGATTTTTGCGCAGGCACAAAAAGACATTTGCGGTATCGGTGGCATCGAATGGTATGAGCAATATCGGCTGACGCCAGCGCTATGATCTTCACCACTCAAATCCTAACCCTATACCCCGAGATGTTTCCCGGGCCGCTCGGCGTGTCGCTTGCAGGGCGGGCGCTCACCGAGAACATCTGGTCCTGCGAGCCCATTCAAATCCGCGATTTTGCGACGGACAAGCATCGGTCGGTGGATGATACCCCGGCGGGGGGGGGCGCGGGGATGGTTTTGCGGGCCGATGTGCTGGCGGCGGCAGTGGATCATGCGATTGCCAAGCATCCGGATGTCCCCATCCTCGCCATGACGCCGCGTGGGGCACCGCTGACCCAATCGCGTGTTCGTGAAATTGTAGCAGGGCCGGGGGTGACGATCCTTTGCGGACGCTTCGAGGGCTTCGACGAGC
>JAYUQI010000025.1:0-5541 GCA_043756805.1 Sphingomonas sp. | reverse complement strand
TCGTCGAAGCCATCGAGCCGCAAGCCGACAGCGACACCTATCAACTGTCCGAAATCCAGGCGCGCGCGATCCTCGAACTGCGCCTCAACCGGCTGACCGCGCTCGGCCGCGAGGAAATCGGCGACGAATTGAAGAAACTCGCGGGTAGCATTGTCGAACTGCTCGAAATCCTCGCCAACCGCGTCCGCCTTTACGAAGTCATGCGCGAGGAACTGACCGCCATCCGCGACGAGTTCGCGACTCCGCGCCGCTCGATCATGTCGCCTTCGTTCGACGGCATCGACGATGAATCGCTGATCGAGCGCGAGGACATGGTCGTGACGGTCACGATGGACGGCTATATCAAGCGCACCACGCTCGACACGTTCCGGGCACAGCGGCGCGGCGGCAAGGGTCGCGCGGGCATGTCAACCAAGGACGAGGACGTCATCACCGAATTGTTCGTGACGTCGACACATACCCCCGTGCTGTTCTTCTCGACGGCGGGCAAAGTATATCGCAAGAAAGTCTGGCGCTTGCCCGAAGGCGGGCCGAACACGCGCGGCCGCCCGATGGTCAACCTGCTGCCTTTGGCCGAGGGCGAGACGATTTCGACCGTGCTGACGCTCCCCGAAAACGAGGATGAATGGGGCAAGCTCCACGTCATGTTCGCGACCGCCAAAGGGGGCGTGCGCCGCAACAGCATGGATGCGTTTGCAAACATTCCGAACAACGGCAAGATCGCGATGCGCTTTGACGAGGATAGCGAAGACCGCCTGATCGGCGTCGCGCTGCTCACCGAGGAAGATGATGTGTTACTGGCGACGCGACAGGGCAAGGCGATCCGATTTATGGGCACCGACGTCCGCGAATTCCAGAGCCGCACGGCGACCGGCGTGCGCGGCATGACGCTGAAGGGCGATGACGAAGTCATCTCGCTGTCAATCCTTCACCGGTCGGGTGCGACCACCGACGAACGCGAAGCCTATCTCCGCGCAGCCCCGTGGAAGGACAACGACAATGTCAGCACCCTGCCCCCCGAGCGCGTCCTCGAAATGGCAGGGGCAGAGCAGTTCATCCTGACCGTCTGCGCCAATGGCTATGGCAAGCGCTCGTCGGCGTTCGAATATCGCCGCACCAACCGCGGCGGGCAGGGCATCGGCAACATCGACAATATCGAACGCAACGGCCCCGTGGTCGCATCATTCCCGGCGGCAGACGGCCAGCAACTGATGCTCGTCACCGACCAGGCCAAGCTGATCCGCATGAACATCAGCGACATGCGCGTGATCGGGCGCAACTCGGCGGGTGTGCGGTTGTTCGATGTGGGTAAGGCAGAGCATGTTGTCGGCGCTGCGCGGATCGAGGCGGAGGATGAGGGGGAGCCGGAAGGTGTCGAGGACACTACCCCGCCGACCGAATGACTCTCGCCTACAAAATCCTGACCGCTGACCAATGGGCGCAGTTCCAAGACGAAGGTATTTTCACTGGCGCGCCGGTCGATCTTGCCGATGGCTATATCCATATGTCGACCGCCGATCAGCTCGACGAAACGCTGGCCAGGCATTTCGCGGGGCAGACCGGCCTCGTCATTGCGACCATCGACCTGACGCAACTCGGCGACGCGCTGAAATGGGAAGTCTCACGCGGCGGCGCGCTGTTCCCGCATTATTATAGCGCGCTGCCGATAGCGGCGGTGGTCGCGACCGATAAGCGCTGATGCTCTACAAGCGCCGGTCCAAGTCCATGCGCTCATGCAGGACGCGGACAATATCAATCCCGTCCTGTTTCCCTACATAGATAATGACATGCGATCCCGATTTCACGCGAAGCTGACGTTTTCCCGGTCTGCCGACCGGGCGTCCTATCGTCGGTGCCTCGGCAGCACGACCGAACGATACGCGGATTGCTTCGAGGTAAATCTCCGCCTGATCAAGGCCCCAAGTATCAAAGGTGTAATCCCAGATTTCGGAAAGGTCGCGCGCCGCAGCGGGACGCAACGTCCATTCGCTCATGCAGCCTCAGCCGCTTCGGCCCTTTTGCGCGCCAAGAACGCGTCAAAATCAAAGGGCATTGACGGACCGCTCGCATAGCCCTCATCAATGGCATCCTGAAGAGCATTCAGCTTCGCTTCGCGCTCCTCAAGCAAGCGCAACCCCGCGCGTATGACTTCGCTGGTCGATCCGTATCGCCCTTCTGCGACTTGTCGTTCAGCAAACACCATAAAATGATCACTCAGCGAAACCGAAGTATTTTTGGCTGCCATAGTAAATCTCCAAATCTCCAATACCATATTTAGGTAACAACGCAACAGGCGACAAGCGCGTGAAACTCAGCTAGGCGCGCGCCATGTCTCCATTTTCAACGCTCCCGCCGCTTCTTGCCGAAGCTCTGACCACCCGTGGTTATGAAGCCCCGACGCCGGTTCAGGCCGCTGTCCTCGAACCCGAAGCGCACGACCGCGACCTGATCGTCTCGGCGCAAACCGGATCGGGCAAGACCGTTGCGTTCGGACTCGCGATGGCCGGGCAGCTGCTTGGCGACGATGGCAAAGTCCGCTTCATCCGCGAGCCGCAAGCGCTCGTCATTGCCCCGACCCGCGAACTCGCGCTTCAGGTCAGCCGCGAACTTATATGGCTTTATGGCAAGGCGGGTGCGCGCATCGCAACCTGCGTCGGCGGCATGGACGCTTCGAAGGAACGCAAAGCCCTGAGCCAAGGTGCACACATCGTCGTCGGCACGCCGGGCCGCCTGTGCGATCATCTCAATCGTGGCGCGCTCGATCTGCGGGCACTCAGGGTCGCCGTCCTCGATGAAGCCGATGAAATGCTCGACATGGGTTTCCGCGAAGACCTCGAGAACATCCTTGACGCCAGCCCGTCCGAACGCCGCACGCTCATGTTCTCGGCGACCATGCCCAAGGCCATCGTTGCGCTGGCCAAGCGCTACCAGAAGGATGCACTGCGCATCTCGACCGTCGGCGCGGATCGCGGGCATGGTGACATCACTTATCAGGCCGTCACCGTCGCCCCGTCGGATATCGAAAATGCGGTCGTCAATCTGCTGCGCTTTCACGAAGCTGAGTCCGCAATGTTGTTCTGCGCCACGCGCGACAATGTCCGCCACCTCCACGCCAGCCTGATCGAGCGCGGGTTCCACGCCGTCGCGCTGTCGGGCGAGCATAGCCAGAACGAACGCAATGCCGCGCTTCAGGCGCTCCGCGACAAACGCGCGCGAGTCTGCGTCGCGACTGATGTTGCCGCGCGCGGCATTGATCTGCCGACGCTCACCCTCGTCATCCATGTCGAGCTGCCGCGCGACCCCGATGCCCTCCAGCACCGGTCTGGCCGCACCGGACGCGCGGGCAAAAAGGGCACCGCGATCCTCATTGTTCCCCATCCGCGCCGCCGCCGTGTCGAAGCGATGCTGCGCGATGCCCGTGTGACCGCCGACTGGATCGGCGTGCCGACCGCCGACCAGATCCGCGCGAATGACCGCGAGCGGCTGCTCATCAATCTCCTCGAACCCGTCGAGACCGATGACGAGGACAAGGCGCTCGCCGCGCGCCTCCTGTCCGAGCGGTCGCCCGAGGATATTGCCGCCGCGCTCGTCCGTATGCACCGCGCCAAAATGCCGTCGTCCGAAGAAATGCTCGACGTCAGCGTCCGTGCCCCCCGCGAATCGCGCGACACGGGCGCGCCCCGCGCCGGGTTTGAAGATACCATCTGGTTCCGCATGGATTGTGGCCGCAAGCAAAATGCCGATCCGCGCTGGATCCTGCCGCTGCTCTGTCGTCGCGGCCACATCACGAAATCTGAAATCGGCGCGATCCGCATCGGCCAGACCGAGACCTTTTTTCAGGTGCCCCGTGCAGCCGCTGCCAAATTCAAAGACGCGCTGAAACGCACCGAAGGCGGCGATCCTGATGGCGAAGACGGCATCCGCATCGAGCAGCACGCCGGCCCTGCGCCCGAAGCACACAAGGGTCCGCGCCGGGATGGCCCGCCCGCCGGACGCCCGCCGCTTTCCCGCCGCGACGGTCCCCCCGCGCCGCGTCGAGACGGCCCGCCCCGTGGTCCGCGCGCACCCGGCGGCAAGCCCCCCTATCGCGCAAAGCCGACCCGCGCACCGCGGTAAACGTGCGTCGCGGCAACAAATCCGTATCCCTGAGCCTGTCGAAGGGCTGTCCTTCTTCTTCACCATCGCAAAGTAAGGACACCCCTTCGACAAGCTCAGGGATACGGCGGTGTTTGCAATGATCACCATCCTCGTCGATGCCGATGCCTGCCCGGTCAAGGACGAAATCTACAAGGTTGCCTTGCGTCACGCGGTCTCAGTGAAGATCGTCAGCAACAGCGCGTTTCGCGTCCTTGCGCATCCACTCGTCGAGCGCGTCGTCGTTGGCAGCGGTTTCGACGAAGCCGACGACTGGATCGCCGAGCGCGCCGACCCGCACAGCATCGTGATCACTGCCGACATCCTGCTCGCCGATCGCGCCTTGAAAGCGGGCGCGACTGTCCTCGCCCCTACCGGCAAGCCCTTCACTGCGAACAGCATCGGCACCGCCATCGCCACCCGCGCGATCATGGCAGATCTTCGTGCGGGTGGTGATGTGGTGGGCGGCCCCGCGCCGTTTGCGAAGACGGATCGGTCACGGTTTCTGGCAGCGCTCGATGAGGCGCTGGTGCGGATGAAGCGTGGCGGCTAGCCTGCGGTCAAATAACATTATCGCCTGACAAGTTCTTCCTGTGTGATTAGAGCGCAATAGCACTTCGCATCACATCGCCATTCTGGTCCTAAAAAATGAAGGTTCGATCCGAATGCCCCGAAAAAAGATCGAGCTCGAAACCAACGCCTCGGAGTTGGTTGAAAACACCGTTACTAGAGAACCCGAGCAAAAATCATTCGCCCAAGCTGTCGACGCCGTCGGTGCAGGATCGATGCTAGGATATCGGCTGGAACAACAGGCGGCTCTGTCCAACTTCGGCATGGAAGCCCTGAAATCTTCCACTGTCGCCGATCTGCTTGACCATGCGGCCAAAACAGCAGCACTCGGCATGCGCGCGAGCCTATCAAAAATTCTCGAATACCGGAAAGCCCAAAACGATCTATTGATCCGCGCGGGCGTGGGGTGGCGCGACGGAGTCGTGGGAGAGGTTACATTTGGTGCCGATCTGGAGTCACCGGCGGGGTATGCGTTTCATACGGGATCGCCGGTCATTTCCAACCATCTGGAAGGCGAGGACCAGTTTCGCACACCAAAGCTGATGATCGAACATGGCGTAAAGCGTGCGATCAACGTGCTGATCACTTACGGCGGTGGCCGCTGGGGCGTGCTTGAAGTGGATAGCTCGTCAGCCGGCGAGTTCGAAGCGGCTGATCTCGCGTTTCTTCAGGGTCTTGCCAATTTCATTGGTGTGGCGCTCGACCGTCAGGTCGCCGAGGACCGGCTTTCGCAAGCTCTCGATTACCAAAAGATCATGGTCCAGGAAGCCAGCCATCGCGTAAAAAACAATCTGACAATTCTCTCGAGCTTGCTGATGATGAAAGCGAAATCAAGCA
>JAYUQI010000024.1:0-16155 GCA_043756805.1 Sphingomonas sp. | reverse complement strand
CGCCGAAACAAATTGAAAAGCTCAAGAAAACAGTGCCGCGCGACCCCGAGTATCAGCAGCACCGAACGTGCGCTGCTCAAAATGGTTGGGCCAACGCTGGTCGCAGCCGATAGCCCGCGCGGCGCGCCGTTATCGAATTGAATGGTGATGATAGTAAGGAGTTGATCAAATGGCGCGACGAAATCAGCGTTCGACACACAACACGGTTTCACTCGGCCTTGATATGTGGTCGCTCTACCTCGACGCATCCACCGTCATAGCCTTGCGGATGATGAAAATGGCGACAGGTGGCGTGGGTGCGGACCGTGAAATGGCGTTGATGATCAGTGAAAAGATCCAATCGGCTGTCGAGCTGCAAATGGACGGCGCAACCGGGCAGCTTGGCGCAACGTCCGCAAGCGCAGCAACGAAGATCGTGCGTCATTACAAGAAGAAAGTTGGCGCGAACAGGCGGCGATTGTCTCGGTAAAAGATTTTGGGTTTTCAAAGGGGTGCGTGACCGACGGTGTCAAAAAGCGGGGCACCCCAAATGGAGCGCCCCGCTTGATATTTACGAAGTAGTTTGCATGCTGTGCTTCAGATCGCGCATTTGATCATGCCCTTGCTTTACTGACGTATAGCAATCCGCGATGAGCGTTTTGACGGTCGGCGAGACATCTTCATCCGCCATTGCTTTTTCGTAACGCGCCTTGATTACATCTTCGCCGCGTTCGACCTCATTGACGATGGCCTGCTCGTCTTTACCGGTCACGATATCCTTGAGGCCCATGAAGGCCCGGTGTGCGCCGGCCAGCTTATGGTGCTGTCATTCCGAATATCTCAAATGTGTATGCGTAGCACTCGCTCGACGGAAACGCCGCGAACGCCGTAATCTCATCAGCTTCGTACCGAAAATGCCATAGATGTGTTACACTATTTTTTGTTGAAGCGGCACATTTGTGCGCCAATCTCCGGTAGATAGCAGTATGTTGCAGCTTAGGCAGAGATTTGAAACGGTTGGTCAACCACGCTCGGTATGGATCAAATCACTGCGCACACAGTTTTCGTTTCCAGATACGCATCGAGCGCTTCGCGGCCTGAATCGCGGCCCCAGCCGGACTGCTTCATCCCGCCGATGGGCAGCGTCGCATCATACATGGCGTGGCTGTTGATCCAGATCGTCCCTGCGCGGATGGCTGCGGCGAGGCGATGGGCGTTCGACAGCGATTCGGTCCAGATGCCGGCGGCGAGGCCATAGTCGCTGTCGTTGGCCTGAGCGACGACATCGGCGACATCGTCGAACTGTTGCGCCACAAGTACCGGGCCGAAGACTTCCTCGCGGACGATTTCCATGTCGGCGCGGACGCCGGTGATGACTGTCGGGCTGACGTAAGCGCCATTGATTGCGGGGGCGTCGCCGATCAGCGTTGCGTTGCCGGCAAGCGCCCGCTCGACAAAGCCCGCGACGCGCGCGGCGTGTTTGGCCGAGACCAGAGGGCCGAGCGTGGTTGCCGGGTCAAGTCCGTGACCCTGTTTCAACCCCCGCGCATAGGCCGCGACACCGTCCACCAGCCGGTCAAAAATGCTGCTGTGCGCATAAACGCGCGACCCCGCGATGCAGACCTGACCGCCGTTAAAGAAGATCGCGTTGGCGACGCCGGGGATGGCGGCATCGAGATCGGCATCCGCCAGCACGATCACCGGTGATTTGCCGCCGAGTTCGAGGCTGACTTTCTTGAGATTTCCCTTTGCCGCATCAAGGATCGCGCGACCCGTGGCCGTCGATCCTGTAAACGCAATTTTGTCGACATCATGGTGTGCGGCGAGGGCGGCTCCGGCTTCACTGCCGAGGCCTGTGACAAGGTTAACGACGCCGGGCGGCAAACCCGCCTCATAGATCAACTCAATCAGGCGCACTGCGGTCAGTGACGTGTCTTCGGCAGGTTTGAGCACCACCGTGCACCCTGCTGCGAGCGCAGGCGCGAGTTTCATTGCCGTCAGCACCAGTGGCGAATTCCATGGAACGATCACACCGACAACGCCAACGGGTTCGCGGATCGTATAGGCGTGGATTGCCTTGCCCGGCGGCGCGTAGCCAATCGACGTTGGAATCGTCGTGCCTTCGATTGATTGCGCAAGCCCCGCGAAAAAACGGAACTGCGCCACCGCACCCGGGATTTCTGCCCATCGACCGACAAAGAGCGGCTTGCCTTGATCGAGTGTTTCGAGCTCGGCGAGCTCGTCGATATTCGCTTCGATTAGGTCTGCAATCTTCCAGAGGATCAGGCTGCGCGCCATTGGCAGCGTTGCCGACCAGTCTGGAAGTGCGGCGCGGGCAGCGACGACGGCACGGTCGACATCATCAGTTTGTCCACGCGCAATCCGCCCGATGGTCTCACCGGTCGCCGGATCACGCGTTTCGAATGTTCCGCCGTTCGATGGCATCCAGTCGCCGCCGATGCATAGCTGATGTTCGGTGCGATCAATAAATTTCTGGGCAGCGGGCGAAAGCGCGGGGCGAACTGGCATCATCGTGGCTTCCTCAAATCGGAGCAGTTGCGGGATCATGATGAAAGATGCCCAGCGAATCCTCGGTCCTCAGGACGGCGCCGTGTCCGCAGATTGCAATAAGTGCGGCAAGGGTATCATCGAGGAAGGCACCAGAGCTAGTCATGGGTTGCAACCAAAGGTCTGCCCAAACCCAGATACGAGGAGCACCCAGATTCTATCCACCACGCGGAGGAATGTGTCGGAGAGCGTCGTCTGATGGCCCTCGACGTTCGACCGCTTTGTCCGTGGTCACTCTTCAAGAACGCTTGCGAGCCAAGCCCATCCTTGCTGCTGTCACGATCGTGAATTTAACAGGTCCTGACCCTAGATCGTGGCGCTGCTTTCGCGCATCGCACCCAACGACTTTTCATCGAGGTGGTAGAAATAGAGGATGATGACCGCGACGACCGCCATTGCCGCAGGGACATAAGCAACGCCGAGAAGCACGGCCTGGCGCACATTTTCATCGGCTACCTTGGGCGGACTGGCGGGGTTAAACCCGGCATAGCTGAGCGCACCACCGAGGATGAGCGGGCCGATCGACGAGGCGAGTTTTTCGATGAAGCTGTAAAGCGCCGAATACATGCCCTCGCGGCGCATGCCCGTACTGTGCGCATCGGCCTCCATCGCATCGGTGAGCATCGACATCGCGAACAACACATTGCCGGCAAAGGCAACGCCGGTCGCCAGGCCACGGGCCGCGAGTGCCCATACGGGTTCGTCGGGCGTCACGAATATCCACGACAATGCGGCTAGCCCCGTGACAATCGCCGACAGCGTATAAGCGCCGCGCTTGCCGATCCGCGTCGATAATTTGATCAGAAGCGGCGTCGAGATGAAAACCGCGATGATCATCGCGCCGCCAATCACGGCCATGAGGCTGAGCGGGCGTCCCATCACGGTGACCAGCAGGAAGACAAGACCGCCCGATGAAGCCGCTATCCCGATCAGTTGCGCAAGTTTGACACTGAGGATCAACTGGAACGGCTTGTTGGCGGCAAAGCCAGCAAGTTGTTCTCGAAAGCTCAGTTTCGTATCGCTTTGCGGCAGGCTGGGTGCCTTGGCCGTCGCGTAATAGGCAGTCATCATCGAAACGAAAATTGCCACCGCGCCAATGGCGCCGAGCCAGCCAAAAGCATCGCGATCCTTGCCAAGGGCATCGAGCAAAATGCCGCCGCCCGACTGCACCAGAAAGCCGCCGATTGCGGCTATGACCACGCGGTAGCCATGGATCGATGAACGCTCGTGATAGCCCTGCGTCATCTCTGCCGGCATCGCCATATAGGGCACGTTGAACATCGAATAGCCGGTCGTGTAGATCAGCAGGGCAAGCAGGACATAAGCCGACGCAATCAGGCCCGGGCCACTGGTCACCGTGTCGAAGGGACCGGTAAACGGCACATTGAATACCATCAGGAACGACAGCGCGGACACAATTGCGCCCCAGAACAGAAAAGGCCGACGGCGGCCCTTGGTGGATTTCGAGCGATCCGACAGCCAGCCCGAGAAGGGATCGGTGACCGCGTCATAGATTTTGGAAATGAAGATCAGCGCACCCGCGACCGCGGGATCAAATTTCAGCACCGTCGTCATGTAGAAAAGGACCAGCGCAGAGATGCCATTCATCAGGACAGCAACACCGAAGGCGCCGGTTGCCCATCCTGCTTTCAATGACCAAGGCAATTTATCCATCGATTTCCCGGCCCTTCGCTACGCGTCTGATAGGCCACTGCTGAAGGTTTTGCGGCATCACTATCCGGATTCAATCCGGTGTGCGGATAAAAACGGGTTTGAGACTGGTTGCCGCCATCGCCCGCAGCGCACATATTCGCCTGATCTTGGTCGACGAAAGGACGTTGATGGACTTTCAGCTTCGCCAGCGCGGTCGCGCTTCGATGAATTTTCTGGTCGCCCTGTCCGGCGGGATGCGCCCGCTGATGGGGACATGGGCGCATGAACTTGCCGACGCACAGGTGAGCGCCCACACGCTGCCCGACGATCTTGACGAGCGCCAGCGCAAGATTGACCAGACGCTTGCCGGATCGAAGGCTTATGCTGCGACCGGTTTGTTGATGGAATTTGCCAGCGTCCAGCACGGCCGCGTGGCGCGCGATGCCTTTGAGGAATCGCGCGATTTGCTCCAACCCGCGCTTGACAGACTTGAGAAAAGCGGTCCCGCGACGCTGACCGTGGATCCCGGTTTCGAAGCGCCGGATTATTTCCGTGATGTCTGGTTTCACCGGACGACCGGCGGCTGGGATGGTCATCCGCAGCAAGGGTTTATCCATGGCGAGCTGATCCACCGCCATTATGTTTCTAAGAATTACCCCGGGGATATTTTTGCGCAACGTCGCCGCGTGCTCGCCGAACTGCCCCGCCAGGATTACGCCTGCATCCTCGAAATGGGCACGAGTTCGGGGCATTTCACGGTCGCGCTACAGACTGTGTTCCCCGAGGCACGCATCACCGGCGTCGACATCAGCCTGCCGATGCTGAAACAGGCGTTGCGCGTCGCGAACGAAAATGGCTGGGACTGGGATTTGCACCAGCGCGCGGCAGAGGACACCGGCTTTGCTGATGCCTCGTTCGATCTGGTCGCATCCTACATCATCTTCCACGAAATGCCCGCCACTGCGATACGCGCGACTTTTGCCGAAGCGTTTCGCCTGCTCGAACCCGGCGGACAGATGCTGATGTCCGACGTTACGCCTTATGCTGCCGTCGACAAGATGGCGTCGTGGCGTGCGGACTGGATTGCCGCGAACGGTGGCGAACCTTATTGGCGCGAAGCGGCGTCAATGGACTGGGCGGCGGATGCACGGGCGGCAGGCTTTGTCGATGTGTCTGCGCACGGGATTGATGGCGCGCCTTATCCGTGGATCGTCACGGGAACCAAGCCCTGATGGCGGATGACGCGGCGGTCAAAATGAGCCAGGCGTCGTCGGTCGGCGTAAAGCTGGGGGTCCACAATATCGATGGGCTGGGCCGCGCGATCTTGTTGCTCGCCACCGAGATTGCGGTGCTGAATGATCGTCAGCGGGTGCTTGAGGCCGTGCTTGAGGCCAAGGGTATCGATCTTGCCGATGCGGTGCGTGATTTTCAGCCGGAGGGGGCAATGGCCGATGCGCTGAAGGCTGACAGCGAACGGCTCGCAACTCTGATTATCGAGGCATTATGTCCACCAGCCGCCTGATCGCCGCGCTGCTGATCACAGCCGCTCCCACTTTTGCCGCTGCACAGAACGGTAATGATATCGACGCCATTGCAGCGCGGATCAAAGCGTTTCCGGCAGCGCAATCGGTCGAGAATGAAGCGGCTTATACCCCTGCCGAAACAGTGCGCGGGCGACCGCGAGCACTGAAAGCCAATGTGTCATCGGGCATTGCAACCGAAGCACTGGCATCGGCGCAGGCCTATGTAGATGCGCAAAATTCCTTTGCGTTCATCGTCCTGCGCGATGGCAAGATCGCGTATGAGCATTATGCCCCCGGATTCACGGCAGCATCGCGCTTTTCACCTGCGTCGATGCACAAGACAGTGATGGCGATGGCGTTCGGCACAGCGCGGATTGACCCCGATGCGCCGGTGTCGCGCTGGTTGACTGAATGGAAGGATGATCCGCGCGGTCGCATCACCGTGCGTCAGTTATTGACGATGTCGAGCGGTCTTGAGACGCCACCGTTCACGCCTGATCCGGCGGGTCTTTCGGCGCGAATGATGTTTGGCACGGACATTTCGGCAGCGGCGCTGACTCTGAAAGCCGCCGCACCGGCGGGCACTGCATTTGCCTATAGCAATGGCAACAGCCAGCTCGCGGGCCTGATCCTCCAGCGCGCAACCGGGCGACGCTATGCTGACATCCTGTCGCAGCAAATCTGGCGGCCGATCGGCGCAAGCGATGCGTCGCTCTGGCTCGACCGTCCAAAAGGATCGGCACATTATTTCTGCTGCCTGCAGGCAGCAGCACGCGACTGGGCGCGAGTCGGGCAGCTTATTCTCGACAAGGGGCGCGCAGGTGGCCAGCAGGTGGTTCCTGCGGCATGGGTTGCCGCAATGATGGCCCCGTCAGCGACAAATCCCAATTACGGGCTGCAACTGTGGCGCGGATCGCCTTACAAAGCCGAACGCCGCTACTCGGCCTCCAGTGCGCTGGTCGCGCGCGCGTCCGAACCTTATCTGCGCGACGATGTCTTGTTCATGGACGGCGCAGTCGGCCAGCGGGTTTATGTAATCCCCAGCGAGCGGATGGTCATCGTCCGTATCGGCAAGGCGAGCATGAGTTGGGACGACAGCGAATTGCCCAACCGCGTCTTGGCGGGACTGCGCTAACGCGGCTGGGGCGTTAACCGAACTCCTTTGATCCCGCGCAATATCGTGTTGGGCAGCATGGCGTTGTCCCATTCCGGTGCCTTCGGCGGCGTATCCCCGACGCGCAGGATGATCAGTTTGGCCGAGGGAACGATATAGACCGTCTGGTTTGAATTGCCGTCAAACAGCACGAGGTCGCTGGCGGCATAGGGCTCGCTGTGCAGCACTTTGGGCCCCGGTCGCGTCGGGTTCTGGAAGCCGCGCCGATCTGTATAGGACCCGGCCAGCCACAGGCCCAAACCATAATGCGGGTTCTGTGCAGTGCCGGTTTTCATCGCGGTGACATAGCCGCGCGGAAGCAGTGCGCGACCGTTCCACTTGCCGTCCTGCATCACCAGCATCGCCATCCGCAGCCAGCTTAGCGCCGGGAGCATTGTGCAGCATCCGGCATGAGCGAGCCCCCGCGGACGGTTGACCCACACCTCACCGCCTGCTGCACCGATGGGTTTGAGCACTTCGGTCCCGATGAATTCGGCATAGCGCCGCCCTGTCGCGCGTTCGATAACGAGTGCGACGAGTTCGGACGTTGCGTTTGAATATTCATAAATGCTGCCCGGTGCGTCGGTAAGCGGATATTGCTCGACGATATAGCGCCCGTGATCGGGGTCGAGATAGGCGCGGTTCCAATGGTTGTCGGCCTTGGTGTCGAACCCTTGAGCCAGCAATCCCGAGCGCATGTCGAGCAGGTGGCGGATTTTCATCGCCGCCTGCGGCTTTCCCCGCCATTCGGTGATGAAATCGGCGACCGGCTGGTCGAGCGATTTGATCTTGCCGAGCATGATCGCACGACCGACGGCAAGTGCGGTGATCGGCTTGGCGAGCGATTTCGAGACGATCGGCGTCGTCGCCGTTGTTTTGCCGAAATAGCTTTCGTCCTCGATGCGGCCGTTGCGCCAGACGATGAAAGCGCTGGCATTACTTCGCGCGGCGTAGTCGCGCGCTTTGGTGAGTGCATCGGGGGCAATTGTCGGGCGCGCCGCAACGGAGAGGGGTGTCGCTGTAGCTCCCGGCACCGCTTCACGAGGTTCATAGCTTTTGAATTCGCCACGCCCCGAAACCATTTCATTGACGCGCCCCATGAACACGTCGTCGGTGGCGGAAACGGCGGCTGTTGACGCGATCACGGTGGCAAATATGGTGGCAAATAGGGCGATTGAGCGACGCATCTTAACAGCCTCGCGGCGGCAGCCCGCAAACCAATGTCGTCCTGCGGTTTGTCCATCAAGCGGATAAATTGGCAGGAACGGGCATCGTCGCTCATGCTGCGAAACGATAGCGGTTCAGTCGTCGCCGCGTTCGATCCGCTCGATGGCAGCCCAATAGTCCTCGTCGCGCTCCAGCCCCTCGACTTCGGCCTTCAAAATGTGAAGCACACGACCGAGATACGCTTCGCGTGCGACTTCGCGGCGTTCGCGGGTTGGCTGATCGGCGACGAAGCCATCGACGGCACCCGCGCCGAGCCACCCCGCCTTTTCGCCGAGCTGCTCTACCGTGTCGAGCCGGTCGCGCAGGACGCTGACTTCGCTCGTCAGCGCGAGGATAATGGTAATCAGCCGGTCGGTCGCGGCATCTTCGTGGAAGCGGGGCCGCTTGCCGCGCGCGGTACGGGGGAGGGGGCCGGTCATGGCGCGCGCGCAATCAGAATTGAAAAGCCTGCCCGCCGTCGCGCCGCTGCTTCGGGCGACAGTTTCTGATTATTCTGACTTTGCTGCACAACATCCGCCGTCAAAATGTCGAGTGTCACGTCGTCGGGCGCGAAGCCTGCCTCGACGGCTGCTGCTGCCAGATCAATCGAGCGGTAGCGTCGCCAGAACGGCTCGTTGTTATAATAGGTCTCATTTTCCTGCAGGAATGTGCCCCAGGCGTCGGCACCGTCGAAACGCGGCTGATCGACATGCACCGCCATTCCGCCGGGCGCGAGAAGGCGGCGCGATTCAGCGAGGATCGCGCCAAGTGCGCGACCGCTGGTTTCATGCAGGACGATATGACTGGTCACAAGATCGAACGACGCATCGGGAAAGCCGGTTGCCTCGGCATTGCGCTGATGGAAATGGACCGGCTTGCCCCAGCTTTTGGCGCGGACATCTGCATAGCGGATGAGAGCGGGGGCAACGTCGATGCCGTGGACGTCAGCGTCAGGGTAGCCATCGGCATAAGGAAGCGTGGCATGGCCGACGCCGCAGCCGAGATCGAGAATGCGACAGGGGGCAAAATCAGGGAAATGCGCTTTCAGATACGCAACCGCCAGCGCACCGACCGCATCGTTGCGCGGTCCCATGAGGCCCGACATGTAGAGATAGACACCGCGATCATAGACGGCCCCCGCAGCCATATCACCTGTGCCGCGATCCGCCGCATAGCCGCCGGGCATGCAGTGGATGTCGATGGCGGACATATAGCGCGGGGCGATCACCGATGGATCGAGATCAGGGCCGTTGATAACGGGTTCGGTCGTCACCGCCGCGATGGGCGAGATAACGCTTTCCCAGATCAGCTCCTGCGCAGTCCGCCGTGCAGACAGGTAGAATCGATACCAGCTGTCGCTATCCATCGCCTTGCGAATGTCTCGTGGGCTGCTCGGTGCGGTGCCATTCGCGTTCTGGAAGACGGGACTGGCGCGTTTATCAAAAACCGTCCGCGTCGCGGGCATCCATTCGGATGTCACGAGATTGCGAAGCGTAAAGGCGAAATCCTGCCGTGCGCGGTCATCATGGACACCTTTGATCAGCGCAGCATGATCGGTCTGGTCGAGAAGGCTTTTCATAGGCGCGCCGCCGCGCGTCCGGCAAGTTTGCCGAAGGTTGTTGCCGTGAGCAGGCCATTGCCCGCGATATAACCGGTTGCATCGGGACCAGACACGCCCCGCGCCGCGCCGCCACCGGCGAACAGATTGGGGAAGGGTTTGCCGTCACGTTTGAGGACGCGGGCATCTCGATCCACGACCAGTCCGCCCTGCGTGTGGAAAAGCGCACCAGTGACTTTGGAAGCACGATAGCTTGGCGCGAGCGGTGGTTTGCCTGTGAAATCACGGCCAAAGGGATCGCTTATGTTACCCTTGGTCATCGCTTCGACGTCCTCCATTGTCTGACTTAACGCGGCAATCGGCAGGCCCGTTCTTCCGGCCAGTTCCTCGACGCTATCTGCGCCGATAACCGCGCCCGCCGCCAGTGCCTGCGTATAATCATCGAACTGACGCATCAAGCCATCGAGCCGCGCGTCAAAAATTGACCAGGCAAGGCCGCCAGACTGCGCGTTTACCTTGGTTGCCTGTTCAGAATATCCGAGTGCCTCGTTGGAGAAGCGCAAGCCTTCGCGGTTCACCTGAAACCCGCCTTCGACGATCAGCGGCCACAGGATCGGGATCGCGTGGCCATAGGCAACACCGCCATGCCCTTGGTAGCCGCCCATGTCCGCCAGCTGCGCGCCGAGCGCTTGACCCCACAGCATCGCATCGCCCTTGTTCCCGGGATGACCGTGAAACAGCGCCCCGGCAATTTCGGGGATGTGCGTTGCCACCATATCGGGATTGCCGCCGAAGCCACAGCAAGCGAGGATCAGCGCGCCTGCGCCAATGCTTTCCTGAGCGCCATCGGGTCGATCAATGACCACGCCGGTAATCCGGTCTCCATCAACGATCAGGTCGCGGGCGAGCGCATCGGTCAACACATCAACACCTGCGGCAGCGCAGGCACTGTTGAGTGCGGCCATCAGTTCCTCGCCCGTCCGGTAGGGTGTGCCCATCATCCGGCGGACGCTGTGCCCCGGATAGATAAAACCATCGACAAGCGAGAGCGGCACCGCGTGGGTCACGCGCAGCCACAGCACGGTCTCGGCCGATTCCTCGGCGAGGCGCAGGGCGATGGCGTCATCGGTTCGGCCCTTGGTCTTCGCGACAATATCATGCGCGAGCAGCGCGGGCGTATCGCTGATCCCCTCTGCCTGCTGATCCGGTGTTCCCGCCGCCGGGATCAGGCCGGTCGACATTGCCGTCGTGCCGCGCGGCACCGGATCGCGCTCGATCACCAGCACCTCGGCCCCCATATCTCGGGCAGCGAGCGCCGCTGTCAGCCCGCACGCACCGCCGCCGATGATAACCACCGGATAAACAATCTCGGGCGTTGGCAAACTATCGTGCGCACGGATCGCCATTATGTGCTGAGCGCATCGCCGCCGCCAACAACGATGGCCAGCAAGTGAGTCCGTTGTTCCATTTGCGACGCGTCCTTTGCAATATTTACAACGCTAGCATTGCTGCTTGTCCGCATCGAACATTGCACTATTCTGACCGACAGACGGATAGTCAGCAAGGGTGAACGATCAGATGACGACCGCAGTGCCGGTGCTCAAGGTCGACGAAAAGGACGACACGATCCGCGCTATCTCGCGTGGGCTTCGCGTCTTGCAGGCGATCAATCGCGGGGGATCGATCACCATGATGCAGATTTGTCGTCAGGCAGAAATTCCTTATCCCACTGCGTGCCGCATTATCGAAACGCTCATCAAGGAAGGCATGGTCGAGCGCGAACCGGCGCGCAAACGATACCGCGCGACAGCGCTGGTGCGGACGCTTTCGGTCGGTTTTCAGGATGAGGATGATCTGGTCGCGGTGGCGCGACCGCATATCGTCGCGCTTTGCAACCGCCATGGGTGGCCGATCTCTGTTGCGACGCGCGTCGGCCATTCGATGATGGTGCGCGACTCGACGCATAAGTTGACGTCGCTTACGCTTGCCAATTATTCGCCGGGCTACACGCTGCCGATCATCGAATGTTCGACGGGTAAAGCGTATCTCGCGTTTTGCGGTGACGAGGAGCGCGCGGCGATCCTGAGCGGACTGCGGCAGATTGACGGCCCGGCAGAAAAGTTGGCCGGACTGTTGCTGCAGAACGATACGCTGCTCGGGCAAATCCGCAGCGCTGGTTATGCAACGCAGGCGCGTAATTCCTACACGGCGGTGCCGGGCAAGACATCGTCAATCGCCGTACCGATCCGTAAGGGTGACCAAATCCGGGGCTCGCTCGCGCTTATCTTCTTTGCTGCCGCCATGCCGATGGCAAGAGCGGAAGCCATGTTCGTCGATGATTTGCGCGCGACAGCCGAAGCAATCACGGTTGATCTCTAGCGAAATCTGTTCGCCAGCCGGACAATATCGTCATGATTGCGCTGAATTGAACATCGAAGACGGATGTTACCTAACGATGACAGCGCGGTGCCCCGCATGTGTGGGCAATACCGACAGGCTGCTGCAAAGGGGACCCTTCAGATGTCTATGTCCAGCCCGACGATTCTTCGCCAATCCATTCGGTTGGGGATTTCCATTCCGGCATTGCTGATAAGCAGCGCGGTTTTTGCGCAAGCCGCCGCGCCCGTTGAAGAGTCCGCCAACGCCAGCGCCAGCGGCAATGACATTGTCGTGACCGCCCGCTTGTCATCCGAGCGCCTTCAGGATGTGCCGATTGCCGTCACGGCGCTCTCCGCCGAAAAGCTGGCACGCGAGAATATTGATGACTTGTCCGACGTTGCCGAAAAAACCGTCGGCTTTGCGTTCGAGAACTTCACCGGTCCGCTCGCGCAGCCGGTGATCCGCGGACAGACCAACCTGCGCGTGACATCGCCGGTGCAAAATGTTGCGACCAATCTCAACGGCATTTATATCCAGCGCGGCTATTTCGTCGATCAGGCGTTGCTCGACCTCGAGCGCGTCGAAATCATCAAAGGGCCACAGTCGGCGCTTTATGGGCGCAATGCGTTTGCCGGCGTCATCAGTCTGCAGACGCGCTCGCCCGACCTCGACGATCTTTCGGGGCGGATGACAGGCACAATCGGTACCAACGGTCGCTATGAGGGCAAGGCGGGGATTAACATTCCGATCGTGCCTGGCGCCTTCGCAATTTACGCAGCGTCGGGTTATGCCGAGTTCGACGGCACGTGGACCAACAATCACCCGCTGGCCAATGCGGCGGGCGGGTTCACGACGGGCAAGCTGGGTGGATATGAAAAGCGTGCGATGCAGATCGGTGCGAAGCTGAAAGTCGGGATCGTGACGGGAGAAGCGATGTATATCCGCACCGTTCGCGCGCTTGAACAGAACGCGGCGTATAACCTCTCAACGCTTGGGCTTACCAACCAGTTCAATACGCTGAACGCCAGCGCGAGCGGCACCGGCACGACGCTGATCACCGGCCCCAGCACGAGCGTGGCAGTTCTCCAGAACCGGTTGTATGTCGGTCTGCTCCCAACGCTACCGACGCTTGCGGCAGGCGAGGGACGTGTCGCCGGACTGACGCTTGATCCGCGCGCTTATGGTCTGCGCGGTCCCAGTACAATCTATATGGGCAAGCTCACGGTCGACAGCGGCGGGCCAGTCTCGTTCCAATACCAGTATGGCCACACCGAAGCTGCCATCGCTGTCCGGGGATCGGCGCAACGCGATTCATCGCTGCCCGCAATCGTATTCGGAACGAGCTACGGTAATATTTTCGACTCGTCGGGCACAGACTCACGGTTTGTAAGCAACAGTCATGAGGGCAAGATGCTGTTTGACACCGGGTCGGGCATCAATGGCTTCCTCGGCGTCAACTTTACCAAAACGAACGATATCGATTCGAACGCATCGGAGTTTGGTTCGGTGAACTCGCTGGTCGCACCGAACCCGACGTCGCTGTTCCCCGTGGTACCCGGTGGAGCGATTCCGACGACCAACTTTTATCGTCGCAACACATTTATCCGTCGGGTGGAAAATGTCTTCTCGGCATTCGGCTTCCTCCAATGGAAACCCAGCAGCAATTTTGCGGTGACACTTGAGGGACGCTACACTGAAGAGGATCAGCGCGCGAGTGATCTGATCGCATCCGACATCGGCGGACTCGGCACCGCGTTTATCGCTGCGCGACCACCCACGACACAGCGCATGGCCAAATATTTCACGCCGCGCGGCTCGCTGACTTACAAGTTCGACGACAGTCATAATGTCTATCTGTCGGCCGGGCGCGGTTACAAGTCGGGCGGCATCAACGGGATCGCCGCATCATACACGCGCAACTCGACCGTTGGGGGTGTGGTTGTGTCCGATTTGATTGTCCCCGGCTCGGCAATTCCGACACCGCGAGCGGGTGCGACGGCGGTTGCGTTCGTTCAAACAACGCCGGGAACCGGCGGCCTGTCGACACTGCAACAGACCTATAATGCAGAGACGAACTGGACTTACGAAATCGGCAGCAAGAATCGCTTTTTTGATGGCGCGCTGACGCTCAACCTCGCGGCGTTTTATACCAACTGGAAGAATATCCAGTCGAATGCCGTACGCCTTCTGCCCGATGGAACGGCGCCGTTGAACTTTGCCGCGATTGTGCCCTCGCTGATCGGCAATGTCGGCGATGTTCGAATTTACGGGTTCGAGGTCGAGGGCAACTGGCGAGTGACGCCCGAACTCCGCGTCGATTTCGGGGCCGCCTACAACAATGCGCGGTATAAGACGGGGACTGTTTCGCAGCGGTTCGGTGCATCGGGCAATTGCGCGGTCGCCGCAGGCTATACGGCGGTCTGCATGACAACGACGGTTGCCGGCCTGGCCATTCGGGTACTGCCAATCGGTGGCAATCAGCTTGAACGGACACCTGCGTTCGATGCGCTGGTGGGTCTCAATTACGATACCAAATTCGCGAACGATTGGGGCTTTTACGCACGCGCCGACGTGACCTACCAGACCAAGCAATATGCTGATGAGGCAAACCTAGCGTGGATTCCGTCGCGGACGCTGGTCAATGCGTCAATCGGGCTGACTGTCGACAAGTTCAATTTTCAGCTCTGGAGCAAAAACCTCCTCGACAAACAATATGTGTCCAGCGCGCTGTTCCTGATCGGTACCGGTGGCGGCGGGTCGGCGAGTTATGTCCCAATCTTCGGCGAGCGGCGGACGATCGGACTCACCGTTTCGACGAGTTTTTGACGTCATGAGCGCCGCGACCAAGGCTGAACTGGCTCGCATCGCCGCCGCCACCGATGTCGGCTTTGACGCGGGCGGGGATGCGGTCAATGCGATCGCGCGGTTGGCGAGCGAGTTGGAGGCCGTGAACCCGACGCCGGTCACTGCGACGGCAGGGGATTTGCTCAAGGGGCGCTGGCGGCTGCTCTATTCCAGCTTCGGGTTGCAGCGCAATGCGACGCTTGCCCGCCTGTCATTCAATGCGTTGCCCAAGACGCCGGTACATATTGCCGAGCTGTGGCAAGAAGTCGATCCGGTGACGGGCCTTTATGATAACATTGTCGATCATGACGCGGGGTCGGTGGTGACGCTGGGGCGTTTTGCGCCCGCGAGCAATATTCGGCTCGACGTCGTCTTTACCGACATCATTGCGTATGGATTGGGCGCGGCGCGTGTCCCTATCGACAACAGTAAAATCCCGCCGCTCTATTCGGATGTCACCTATCTTGACGATGATTTCCGCCTGAACCGCGGCAGCTTTGGCAGCCTTTATGTGCTGCAGCTGGTTGACCGTGGCCCAGCGGCGTGGGCACGCGACCTGTGATCTTGACGCGCCGTGCCGTGATCGCGGGCGGTGTGGCAATGGCTCTCGTCCCGAAGCGTGCCGAGGCAGATGTAACCGACTCGGTGTTGATCGCGTCCGATGGTCGCAGCATTGCCATACGCACGGTGTCGCCGCGCCGTATCAATCCGTGCCGTGCCATCTTGCTGTTGTCGCACGGCGCCAATGGCACGTTCGAGGGACTGGACCCGCTGATGACCGTGCTGGCGCGCGACAGAGTTGTCATGGCCCCGCTACATGTCGATTCCGAAAAGCATGCCCAGCACGGTAAGCTCCCGCCTGCCGAAGTCTGGCGGACACGAATTGAAGATATGCGGCTGCTCGCGGCCTCGGTTCGCACGCGCGCGCCGCTGGTGGCGGTCGGGCACAGTTATGGCGCACTCGTCGCGCAGGCGCTGGGCGGTGCGACAGTGTTCGGCAAGTCCGTTGCCGATCCACGAATCCGCGCCGTTGTCGCGATTTCGCCGCCGGGGCCATTTGCGAATTTTGTCGGGCATGAGGATTGGGCGCGGATGACAGTGCCAATGCTGGTCACGACTGGCACGGCTGACGTCGTCCCGATGATTGCACCCGAATGGACCGCGCATCTGGCATCGTATGAGGCAAATAAGGTGCCGGGGACCGCGCTGTGGGTGGGTGAGGGGGTCGATCACTATTTCGGCAAGAACATCCAGCGCCTTAGCCGGGATGCGCCCGACCAATCAGCGGCGTT
>JAYUQI010000023.1:0-16203 GCA_043756805.1 Sphingomonas sp. | reverse complement strand
TGCTTTACGCGTCGCCCCAGTCTCAATCGGGGGCGGGCATCAGCAGTTCAAGCGCACACAGCGCCGCCTGAAGACGAACGCCACCACGACCGTTGTCGTCGAAATATTTCTTGTCCGCATGCACGTTTTCAGGGTCACCGCCGCGCACGGCGCGCGCAAAAACCACCGTCCCGACGGGTTTCCTGTCACTGCCGCCGTCCGGTCCTGCAACACCCGTGATCGACACAGCGATATCAGCGTCGCTGCGGTTGAGCATACCCTGCGCCATGCCCCATGCCGTGGCGACCGATACCGCCCCAAAGGTTTCCAATATGTCGGTGCCGACGCCAAGGTGCGCAATCTTGGCGGCATTCGAATAGGAGACAATGCTTGCCGTAAACACGTCGGACGACCCCGGATGCTCGGTCAGCGCTGCCGCGACGAGACCGCCGGTGCAGCTTTCGGCCACCGCAATCGTCCGCCCCGCCGCGCGGTTTGCGTCAAGCACGCGTTTGGCGGCGTCCAGCAATTCGGCGGGAAGCAGGGTATCAACACGCACGATGGCGTTGGGTTCTATATCGCTCACAATTCCTCCGGAAGGCGGGCCGTTGCAATGGCTTGCGCAGCGATCCCTTCGCCGCGTCCTGTAAAGCCCAGTCGCTCGGTCGTTGTTGCTTTTATACTAATGCGTCGCGTCGGCACCTGCAAGATTTCGGCGATCCGCACGCGCATCGCGTCCCGAAATGGACCGATCTTCGGCGCTTCGCAGATGATCGTCAGATCGACGAAATCGATGATGCCGCCCTGCGCCGCGACCAACCCGCGCGCATGATCAAGAAACCGGTCGGATGACGCGCCGCGCCACTGTGCATCGCTTGGCGGGAAATGGCGGCCGATGTCGCCTGCGCCGATGCACCCCAGCACGGCATCGGTAATCGCGTGCAGCGCCACATCGGCATCCGAATGGCCTGATAGCCCCTTGTCATGCGGAATGCGGACGCCGCCCAGCCAAAGTTCCTCGCCCGCCTCAAGCCGGTGCACGTCAAACCCGCTCGCGCTCCGGCTGACAAGCAGGCGATTGGCCGCGGTGGCGAAATCCTCGGGTCGGGTAATCTTTTCGAGCATTATATCGCCTTCGACCGTTGCCACGTTAAATCCTGCCGCGCGCGCCACTTGGGCGTCATCGGTCGCCGGTGGCCCGGTCCATGTCCGATGTGACGTCATGATGGCATCGAAGCGGAATGCCTGCGGTGTCTGAACGCGGACAAGGCCTGTGCGGTCGACCGCATCGCCCAGAATCTCCGCTTGCCCTGAGCTTGTCGAAGGGTCGGCGCGCGCCACGCTATCGGCGATGCTCAGCACCGGCACCGCCCCGTCGTGCGTCGCCAGCGCGTCGAGCAACCGGTCGATCACAACGCGCGGCACCATCGCCCGCGCTGCATCATGGATTAAAACATAGTCAGCACGCCCGATTGCCGCCAACCCCAAGCGCACCGAATCCTGCCGCTCGGCCCCGCCGATAACTACACCTGCGACCGTCCGCCCGGCGAGCGCGACATCAAGCAAACCATGTTGCCCGTCACCGATCACGACAAACACCGGCATCCCGGCAAACGCATCCACCGCGCGCGCCACCACCGAAATCCCGCCCAGCATCGCAAATTGCTTGGGCACGTCGCCGCCCGCGCGCGCCCCGCGTCCAGCAGCAACAACAAGAGCGACCGTTTTCATTCCCCCGCCTTAGCGCGCCCTGCAGGGGCTGTAACCCTCCCTCCGCGTCCTCTGCGCCTCTGCGCGAAATCAGCAACGGTTCGCGCAGAGGCGCAGAGGACGCAGAGGGTGCGTGCTTGTTGTCACGACATTTTCCGACTATAGGCTGCCTAAATTTCAGGCAAAATCTAGTGCAGCGCATTCATCCCATCCACATCGGCCCCGTGACCATCGCGGCGCCCGTCATTCTCGCGCCGATGACCGGCGTGACCGATATGCCGTTCCGCACGGTCGTGCGCCGCTATGGCTCGGGCCTCAACGTCACCGAGATGATCGCCAGCCAGGCGATGATCCGCGAAACGCGCCAGTCGTTGCAAAAAGCGGCATGGGATCCGCTCGAGGAACCCGTCTCGATGCAGCTCGCCGGGTGCACCGCCAAGGAAATGGCCGAAGCTGCCAAGCTCAATGCCGATCGCGGGGCGGCGATTATCGACATCAACATGGGCTGTCCGGTCAAGAAAGTCGTCAATGGCGATGCCGGATCTGCCCTGATGCGTGATCTGCCGCTGGCCGCCAGCCTGATCGCCGCCACCGTTAAAGCCGTCGACGTGCCCGTCACCGTCAAGATGCGCATGGGCTGGGACCATACCCGCCTCAACGCGCCCGAACTCGCGCATATCGCCGAGGATCTTGGCGCGAAAATGATCACGGTCCACGGTCGCACCCGCAACCAGATGTATCGTGACAGCGCCGACTGGGCGTTTATCCGCACGGTCAAGGACGCGGTCCGCATCCCCGTCATCGTCAACGGCGACATCTGCTCGATCGAGGACGCGCATAGCGCGCTCGACCAGTCGGGTGCCGACGGCGTCATGATCGGGCGCGGCGCTTATGGAAAACCGTGGCTCCTCGCGCAGGTTATGGCAGCGCTCACGGGTCAGCATGTCCCCGCTGATCCCGGCATCGAAAAACAATATCATGTGATCACCGGGCATTACCGCGCGATGCTCGATCATTATGGTGAAATCACCGGCGTCAATCTCGCGCGCAAGCATATCGGCTGGTATACCAAAGGGCTGCACGGATCGGCCGAATTCCGCAATGCCGTGAACCAGATCGCCGACAGTGCCACGGTGCTCGACATGCTCGCCCGCTTTTACGATCCGTGGCTCTCGCGCGCAGCCGCCTGACGGCGGTTCCTGCAGGGCCAACCCCCGAAGCGCTGATCGCGGCGATGCCCGGCGCGCTGATCGTGCTCGATCCCGAAGGCTGCATTTCGGGCGTCAATGGTGCGGCGGAGATGCTCCTCAACGCCAGCGCGTCCTATCTGCTTCACAAGCCGTTCGGGATTGTCCTTCGGCTCCCCGGTTCGTGCCTCACGGGTCTTCGTGAAGATGCCGTGTTCGCCTCCTATGATTGCATTGTCGAGACGCAGCGCGGCACCAAACTTCGCGTCGATTTCCACGCAACACCGCTGCCCGATCATGACGGCTGGCGGCTCATTTCCTTGAACGGGGCTGCCACCGCGCAATCGATGGGCGACCGGCGCAGCGGCGTTCGCGCCGCCACCGGGGCCGCTGCGATGCTCGCGCATGAGATCAAGAATCCGCTGTCGGGCATCCGCGGCGCAGCACAATTGCTCGACAACGCCGTTGGCGACGACGGCAAGGCGCTGACAAAACTCATCCGCGACGAAGTGGACCGGGTCGCGACGCTGATTGACCGGATGGAAGCGTTTACCGACGGTCGTCCGCTCGTCCGCAAGGCCGAGAATATCTACGCGATCCTCGATCATGTCCGCGCTCTGGCCGAATCGGGGTTCGGCGAACGCATCGACATCCGCGATGCCTATGATCCCTCTTTGCCGCCAGTGCTTGTCGACCGCGATTCGATGATCCAGATCGTCCTCAACCTGCTTAAAAATGCCGCCGAAGCCGTGCCTTCGGTCAAGCGCGGCATTGTCACGCTGACGACCGGCTATCGGCACGGGGTTTCGGTGCCCAGCGAAGACGGCGGTCGCCTGTCGGTGCCCATCGAGCTGTGCGTGATCGATGATGGCCCCGGGCCGCCCGCCGAGATCGCCGACCATCTGTTCGAGCCCTTTGTTTCGTCGAAGTCATCGGGTCGTGGTCTCGGCCTTGCGCTTGTCGACAAACTTGTCCGCGACAACGGCGGCATCATCCAGTTCGCGCGCGAAGGCCATCCCGAGCGCACGGTGTTTCGTTTGCTTCTGCCGAGAGCGAAGTGAGTAAACTTATCGTCATTCCCGCGAAGGCGGGAATCCAACGCCCAATATCGAGGTTCGGGAGTTGGATTCCCGCCTTCGCGGGAATGACGAGCTTGGAAATAGTGTGAAATGACTCGCGCCAAAATCCTTCTCGTCGATGACGATCCGTCGATCCGGTTGGTCGTCACAGAAGCGCTGCGCCGCGACGGTCATGACGTCCGCACCGCCGCGACCGTGGCCGAGCAGGTCAGCATCCTCGAGCACTATGTGCCCGATGTCCTGATCACCGATGTCATGCTGCCCGACGGCAACGGCCTCGATCTCGTGCCGTCGATCCTGAAAAAGCGTCCCGACCTTCCGGTTATCGTGCTGTCAGCGCAGAATACGCTGACCACGGCGGTGCGCGCGACCGAGCAAGGTGCTTTCGAATATCTCCCGAAGCCTTTTGATCTCGACGAACTCTGCCGCGCCGTGCGCGACGGGCTGGCGCGGCGCGGCCAGACAGTAGAGTCCGCGCCGTCCGAAGACGCTGATCTGCCGCTGATCGGTCGCTCGGCAGCGATGCAGGATGTTTACCGGATGATCGCGCGCGTCGTCACGACTGATCTGACCGTGCTCATTCTCGGCGAATCGGGCACCGGCAAGGAACTTGTCGCGCGCGCGCTTCACGATCTCGGTCCGCGCAAGGCCAGGCCTTTTGTCGCGGTCAACATGGCCGCCATCCCGCGCGAACTGATCGAGGCAGAGCTTTTCGGGCATGAGCGTGGTGCTTTCACCGGCGCGCTCGCCCGCAGCGCCGGTCGCTTTGAGCAAGCGGCAGGCGGCACGCTTTTCCTCGACGAAATCGGTGACATGCCGATGGAAGCGCAGACGCGGCTTTTGCGAGTCTTGCAATCGGGCGAATTTACGCTGGTTGGCGGCACACGCACGATCGCTGTCGATGTCAGGATTATCGCAGCCACGCACAAGAACCTGTCTGAACTCATTGTAAACGGGCAATTTCGTGAAGATCTCTACTACCGGCTCAATGTTGTGCCCATCAATCTGCCACCCCTGCGCCAGCGCCGCGATGACATTGGCCTTCTCGCCCAGCATTTTCTCGACAAAGCGGCCGCCGAAGGGCTTCCCCGCAAGCGTCTGAACGATGCCGGCACGGCGCGCCTTGCCGAATACAACTGGCCCGGCAATGTCCGCGAGCTTGAAAATCTCATGCGCCGCCTGGCCGCGATTGCGCGTGATGCGCTTATCCCTGTCGAAGCGATTGCCGCGCAGCTTGGTGGCGGTGCCGTGCTGACGTCCAATCCGTCGGAAACCCTCGAACAGGCCGTGGCGCACCACCTGACGCGCTACTTCGTTCAGTTTGGCAGCGAACTTCCCCCAGCGGGACTTTATGATCGCATCATCGCCGAAGTCGAACGCCCCTTGTTAGCGGCGACCCTCAACGCGGTGCGCGGCAACCAGCTCCGCGCCGCCGATCTCCTCGGCATCAACCGCAACACGCTGCGCAAGAAGCTCACTGATTTGGGCATTGCGGCGAAACGGGGGCCCTGAACCCCCGTCGTCACCCCCGCGAAGGCGGGGGTCCAACGCCTGAATGTCGAAGTTTGGGAGCTGGATTCCCGCCTTCGCGGGAATGACGAGAGTCGAAAATAGCGGCTTCCTAATGAGAATCGTTCGTTCTATGTTCTATTTATGACTATTGAACTGATCTTCGTCGTCCTCATGGCTCTCGCACTTGGCGCCGTGATCGCGTGGCTCGTGGCCAGCCGACAGGTTTCGGCCTTGCGCGTGCATGCGGATCAATCGCAGCTTCACCGCCAAATGCTGGCAGAGGTGACGAAAGAACGTGACGATGCGCTGCGCACGCATGCCGAACATCGCGCCGGCAGCGAAGCCCGCGAAGCTGCGTTTCAGGCGCGTCTCGACGAAATGGCGGCGGCACGCGAGGCCCTGTCGGCGCAGTTTTCCGAAGTCGGCGCCAAACTCCTCGAATCGGCGCAGCGCCAGTTTCTCGACCGCGCCGACGAACGCTTCAAGCAGTCCGAGGAAACGGCGGGGCAGGGGCTGAAAGCACTGCTCCAGCCGGTCCACGAACGTTTGACCCGATACGAAGAAACCGTGACCAAGGTCGAAGCCGAGCGCCGCGATGCTTTCGGTCTTCTCCACGGCCAGATCGAATCGATGCGCAGCGGCACCGAGCGCGTGTCGTCCGAAGCCGCCAAACTCGTCAACGCGCTGCGCAACGCCCCCAAAGCGCGCGGCCGCTGGGGCGAGCAGCAGTTGAAGAACGTCCTCGAAAGCTGTGGCCTCTCCGAACATGCTGACTTTCAGACCGAAGTGAATGTCGAAGGCGAGGGCGGTCGCCTCCGCCCAGACGTCATCATCAACGTCCCCGGCGGGCAGAGCCTCGTCATTGACGCGAAAGTGTCGCTCAATGCCTATCAGGACGCCTTCGGTGCGGTTGACGAGGGCGAACGGCTTCTGGCGCTCACCGCCCACACCGCCTCGATGCGTGCGCACGTTAACGCGCTGGGCAACAAAGCCTATTGGAGCCAGTTCGACGACGCGCCCGACTATGTCATCATGTTCGTGCCCGGCGAACATTTCCTGTCGGCCGCGCTCGAACATGATCCGACGCTGTGGGATTTCGCCTTCGAGAAAAAGGTGTTGCTGGCCACGCCGACCAACCTCATCGCCATCGCCCGCACCGTCGCCGCTGTCTGGCGACAGGAGAAAATGGCCAAGGAAGCCCGCCAGATCGGCGAGCTCGGCAAGGAGCTCTATGACCGCCTCGCCAAAGCCGCCTCTGACCTCCGAAAAGTTGGTGGTGGTCTGACCAGTGCTGTCAACAATTACAATAGCTTCGTAAGCAGCTTTGAGACACGGGCTTTAGTCACCGCCCGCAAGTTCCGCGACCTCAACATCGACACCGGTATGCGCGACCTTGACGATGTTCCGCCTGTCGAAGCGCTCGCCCGCTACGGCGATGACGCGCCATCTACCGACCCGATTCCCTTCCCCAGACTGAACCAGAACTAAGTGGCCCGCCCCCAGAAGCGCTATGTCTGCCAGGCCTGCGGCTCAGTGTCGCCGAAATGGGCGGGGCAGTGCGATGACTGTCTCGAATGGAACACGCTGGTCGAGGATTCAGGCGGTGTCGTCACGCCCTTTTCGGCCAAGCATAACCTGCAAAGCGGGGGCCGCGCGGTCATGCTGGTCCCGCTGGACAGCGAGACGAAGCTGCCGGACCGTACGCCCAGCGGCATATCCGAACTCGACCGGGCACTTGGCGGTGGGTTCGTTGCGGGGTCGGCAACACTCATCGGCGGCGATCCCGGCATCGGTAAGTCGACGTTGCTCCTGCAAGCGGCGGCGAAGTTGGCGCTGGCGGGGAAATCGGTTGCCTATGTTTCGGGCGAAGAAGCGGCGGATCAAGTCCGCCTGCGCGCGCAACGGCTGGGTCTCGGCAATGCGCCGGTCGCGCTGGCTGCGGCCACGTCAGTGCGCGACATTCTCGCGACTTTCCCCAAAGCGCCCGATCTCCTCGTCATCGACTCGATCCAGACAATGCATTCGGATCTTATCGAAGGCGCTCCGGGCACGGTCAGTCAGGTCCGCGCTTCGGCCGGCGAGTTGATCCGCTTTGCCAAGGAGCGCGGTTCGGCCGTCGTCCTTGTCGGTCATGTGACCAAGGATGGCAGCATCGCCGGGCCGCGCGTTCTCGAACATATGGTCGACACTGTGCTCAGCTTCGAAGGCGAACGCAGCCACCAATATCGTATCCTACGCGCCATCAAGAACCGGTTCGGGGGCACTGACGAGATCGGCGTCTTTGCAATGGGCGAAGAAGGCCTTGGTGAAGTCGGCAATCCGTCGTCGCTGTTCCTGACGTCACGCGGCGAAGCCGTTGCGGGTACAGTCGTTTTCCCCGCGCTCGAAGGAACTCGACCAGTCCTTGTCGAAGTTCAGGCGCTGACGGTCCGTCTTGCCAGCGGTGCGACCCCGCGCCGCGCCGTGGTGGGCTGGGATTCGGGCCGTCTCGCCATGATCCTTGCGGTATTGGAGGCTCGCTGCGGCCTGTCGCTGTCGTCCGCCGAAGTCTATCTCAACATTGCTGGAGGGTATCGATTAAGCGATCCCGCCGCCGATCTGGCGGTCGCTGCTGCTTTGGTCAGTGCCTTCAGCGAGCGGCCCGTCCCGTCCGAAGTCGTTGCATTTGGCGAAGTCGCGCTCTCGGGCGAAGTTCGTCCGGTATCGCATGCGGCACTACGCCTGAAGGAATCCGCGAAGTTGGGATTTGAACGCGCGTGGCTTCCGTCTGGTATCAAAGCGGACGGAATTTCTCTGAATGGCTTTCGTTCTTTGGGCGGTATGGTTGATTTCATGCTGGGTCGTGGATGATGCGGGACTTGCGCACCCTCCGCAGGGCGATTAGGGCGATGAACGAACATTCATTTTCATGAAAAGAAGGGTGCCTTCATGAGCGAGACCGCCGACCGGGTTACAAAAATTGTTGTCGAACATCTTGGCGTGGACGCTGACAAGGTCACTGTTGAGTCGAGCTTCATCGACGATCTGGGAGCCGACAGCCTTGACATCGTCGAACTGGTGATGGCGTTCGAAGAAGAATTCGGCGTGGAAATTCCTGACGACGCGGCGGAAAAGATCGCGACCGTGAAGGATGCCATCGCGTTTATCGACGCGAACAAGGGCTGACCTTGGCGGTCCATAACCGGGCCGTCGTTTAACGCGTTTCGAAATGGCTCCCCGGCATCCGCTTGGGGAGCCGTTTTCTTATTGGAGATGAAGATGCGGCGTGTCGTCGTCACGGGTTTGGGTCTGGTCACGCCGCTTGGCGCAGACGTTGAAACCACTTGGGCAAATATTCTTGCGTCGAAATCGGGCGCAGCGCGGATCACGAGGTTCGATCCGTCGGACCAGAAGTGCCAGATCGCTTGTGAAGTAAAGCCAGCGGATCATCCGTATGGCTTCGATCCCAACAAGCGCGTCGATCACAAGGTCCAGCGCCAGGTCGATCCCTTCATTATCTACGGCATCGACGCCGCAGGGCAGGCGCTCGAAGACGCAGGGCTTACCGAGATGAGCGAAGCCGAGCGGTTCCGCGCGGGTTGTTCGATCGGTTCGGGCATCGGCGGGCTGCCCGGCATCGCCAGCGAGTCGCTGGTTTGTGAAAACAAGGGGCCGAGCCGCGTTTCGCCACATTTCGTCCATGGTCGGTTGATCAACCTGATCTCGGGACAGGTCAGCATCAAATATGGCCTGATGGGACCCAACCACGCGGTGGTGACGGCCTGCTCGACGGGCGCCCATTCGATTGGCGATGCCGCGCGGATGATCCGCGACGATGACGCCGACGTCATGCTGGCGGGCGGTGCCGAAGGCGCGATTTGTTCGCTGGGCATTGCCGGTTTTGCACAGGCGCGGGCGCTATCGACCTCGTTCAATGACACGCCTGAAAAAGCATCGCGGCCTTATGACGTTGACCGTGACGGCTTCGTCATGGGCGAAGGGGCCGGCATTGTTGTCCTCGAAGAATATGAGCATGCCAAAGCGCGTGGTGCGAAAATCTATGCCGAAGTCATCGGCTATGGCCTGTCGGGCGATGCCTATCATGTCACGGCACCGCATCCCGAAGGATCGGGTGCGTTTCGCTCGATGGAAATGGCGATGCGCAAATCGGGGCTGAGCCTGTCCGACATCGACTATGTCAATGCACACGGCACATCGACGCCGCTGGGCGATGAACTCGAGCTGGGCGCCGTCCGTCGCCTGTTTGGGGATGCCATTTCGACGATGTCGATGAGTTCGACCAAATCAGCCATCGGGCATCTGCTTGGCGGGGCCGGTGCGGTTGAGAGCATTTTCTGTATTCTTGCGATCCGCGACCAGATCGTGCCGCCAACGCTCAATCTCGACAATCCCAGCGATAGCTGTGCTGGCGTCGATCTTGTGCCGCACATTGCCAAGAAGCGCGTCGTGAAAGCTGTATTGAACAACAGTTTCGGATTTGGCGGGACCAACGCATCGCTGGTCATGCGCGCGATCTGATGCGCCGCCTGGCCATCATTGCCGTGTTGGTTGTGGCCGCCATCGTTGCCGTCATGATGCTCCGGCCCGGCGGTGGCAGCGCCGACCGCGATGTCGACGTGATGATCGCACGGGGCGACAGCCTGACGGCTGCGGCGAAAACGCTTGAAGCCGCAGGGGCCATCGGATCGGCAAGTGGTTTTGTCCGCAATGCCAAGCTGTTTGGGTCCGGCGAGCCGATCAAGCCGGGCGAGTATAAAATCAAGAAAGGAATGGACGCGGGCGACATCCTCGCGCTGCTCCAGTCGGGCAAGACCTTGCAACGGTTCGTGACGATCCCCGAGGGGATGCCGTCGATTCTCGTCTATGAACGATTGATGGCGACCGAATTGCTGACGGGCGATGTCGCCGTCCCGCCCGAAGGATCCGTGCTGCCCGACAGCTATGCCTATAATCGTGGCGAAGCGCGGTCTGCGGTTGTTGGGCGGATGCAAAAAGCGATGCAGACGGCGCTGGCCAACGCATGGGCGGCACGCAAGCCGACCGCTGCCGTAACCACGCCCGAACAGGCAATCATCCTTGCGTCGATCATCGAGAAGGAAACGGGTCGTGCGTCCGAACGCCAGATGGTCGGGGCGGTTTATACAAACCGTCTGAAGCGCGGGATGCCGCTTCAGGCTGACCCGACATTTCTCTATCCGATAACCAAGGGCAAGCCGCTCGGTCGCGTGATCTATAAATCGGACCTGCAGCGCGATACACCTTATAATACCTATATTCACAACGGCTTGCCGCCGGGCCCGATTACCAATCCGGGCAAGGCATCAATCGAAGCGGCGCTTGATCCTGCGCCGTCAAACGCTGTTTATTTCGTGGCTCAGGGTGACGGTAGCAGCGCCTTTGCTGATACGCTCGATCAGCATAACGCAAATGTTGCCAAGTGGCGTGCCCACCGGGCCGCCAAAGGTGGGATGTAGCGCGGCCGCCTGTACTGACTGTTGAAATTTATGCATAAGTCCTTGGCATTTATGCTGCGGCGCACCATATTCTGATCGAGCAATATGCTCTCAACCCATTTCAAACTCAAAGGTTCTTATGCTCCACCAATCCGTTCCCGACGTAACCTTGAAAACACGCATCCGCGATGATGCTGTCGAGGGTCCAAATCCCTTTCGCTGGCAGGATGTAACCACGAACGATGTCTTTGCCGGCAAGCGTGTCGTGTTGTTCAGCCTTCCGGGCGCATTCACGCCGACCTGTTCATCGAAACAATGCCCTGGCTATGAATCAAGCTATGAGGAAATGAAATCTCTGGGGACCGATGAAGTTTACTGCATGTCGGTCAATGACGCTTTTGTCATGTATCAATGGGGCAAAAACCTCGGGCTGAAGAACGTCAAGCTGCTCCCCGACGGCAACGGCGATTTTACCCGCCGTATGGGCATGCTGATCGACAAGACTCACCTTGGCTTCGGCATGCGCTCGTGGCGGTATGCAACGGTCATTGACGACGGCAAGGTTGTTGCTTGGTTCCAGGAACCAGGGATCAACGACAATGGGTCAGACACTGACCCCTATGAGCAGTCGACGCCCGAAAATATTGTCGATTGGCTGAAAGCCAACCCGCGCTAACGCCTATAGCCGCAGGCCTGTCGTTTCCGGCAGGCCTGCCATAAGGTTCAGGCTCTGGACTGCCGCGCCGCTTGCGCCCTTGCCAAGATTGTCGAATGCTGCGGTCAGCCGCGTTTGCGATCCATTGGTGAACACGAACAGGTCGAGCCGGTCGCTGTCGGCGGCATGTTCGATGGCCAGCGTGTCACCGTCGGTCGCACACAGGTTGACGATGGACGAATCCGCATAAGCGTCTGACAAGGTCTCACGGATCGCTTTCGGGTTTGCGCCGAACAATGGCACCTCGACGATCATCCCGCGATAGGTATTGGCCACCGACGGCGCAAAAAGGGGCGGATTGGTAAGCCCGCACCGCATTTGCATTTCGGGAACATGCTTGTGCGCGAGCCCCAGTGCATAAGTCCGCCATGCGGGCGGGTTCGCCGCTTCATATTCGGCAATCATCGCCTTGCCGCCACCCGAATATCCCGAGACCGCATTGCACATGATCGGCGCCCCCGGCCCGATCCGACGCGCTTTGATGAGCGGCGCGATCAGCGCAATGAATCCGGTTGCATAGCAACCGGGATTGGACACCCGCATCGCGCTGGCAACGTCATTGCCGATTTCAGGAAAGCCATAAGTCCAGCCTTTGGCCGTCCGGTGCGCGGTCGATGCGTCAATCACACGCGTGGTCTTGTTATCGATCAGCGCCACGGCTTCGCGCGCGGCTTCGTCGGGCAGGCACAGCACGACAATATCGGCCGCGTTCAAGGCGTCACGTCGCGCCGTGGCATCTTTGCGCTTTGCATCATCCAGCTTGATCAGGTCGAATTCAGCCCGCCCCGAAAGGCGCGCTTCGATTTCAATGCCGGTCGTTCCCGCCGCGCCATCGATGAAAATCCGGGTCATGCGGGCTCAATCCCGTCTGCGCGGACATAGCCGACGCCGTTTGCGGTGCGGACCCAGCCCCAACCGGCGTTGAGATCGAACAGATCAACCGTATCGCCCACCGCCACGGTATCGACAGTGGCAGTTTCGGCGTTCGGTTTTACATGAACAGTCATGGAAATGATGACTTTACAGGCCATTGCTTTGGCATAATGCGGCGCAAACACGCGGTCGGCGAGTTCCACATCGGCCAGGTCATCGCGCACGGCGTGGATCGCGGGGTCAAGCACAGCCGAGTGCCCTGACAGGACGAAACGCTTACGCAGCGGCGCTGATGGGGCCGTCGTATTGTGGTTTGTCGGCAATGAGCCGCCCGAATTCGTCAAGAAAATCCGCCCCTTCGTCCGTACGCACAACGAACACATTCCGCCGGTCGGCTTCGTCGCGTTGTCGGCGCAGATAGCCGAGAGAGCCCAACCTGTTCAAGGCGCGCGTGACGACCGGTTTTGAGACACCCAAGCCTTTGGCAATGCCACGCACGGTATGCGGTCCCGGCGTCAGATAAACCAGCATCATCAACGCCATCTGGCGGTTCGTCAGATCAGGTTGGCCTGATCTGACATAGTCGATCAATGTTTGCATCCATCGGAAAAGTATCGGGTCACGCATTGGGTCTCAACGCATGACGATCCAACAGGTTGCGACCCTTAAACGAAACGAGCGCGCAACAATGCCCAGACGGCGCGCAGCCCGAGTGCATCGCCGCCTTTCGGGCGACCCGGTTTCGCGGCTGGCCGCCACGCAAATGTGTCGAGGTGCAGCCACGGCGTATCCGGCGATACGAACTTCTGGAGAAAGAGCGCTGCCGTAATCGCACCGGCAAAGCCGCCGTCGGGCGCATTGTTCAGGTCGGCGATGTCTGATTTAAGCATGTCATCATAGCCGCCGTGCAGCGGAAGCCGCCATAACGGATCGCTGACTGTCTTGGCGGCGGCGAGAAGATCATCAGTTACCACGTCGTCGTTGCCAAACGTCGCTGGCAGGTCTGGCCCGAGCGCCACGCGTGCCGCGCCGGTCAATGTGGCAAAGTCGATGATCAGCGTCGGTTCGCCTTCACCGGCCCTGGTCAGGGCATCGGCAAGAACAAGGCGACCTTCGGCATCGGTATTGGCGATTTCGACGGTAAGCCCCTTGCGCGATGTCAAAATATCGCCGGGACGAAAAGCATTCCCTGCGATCGCATTCTCGACCGCCGGCACCAGCATGTGAAGGCGGACAGGCAAGCGGGCCTGCATGATCAACTGCGCCAGCGCGAGGGCATGCGCAGCACCGCCCATATCCTTTTTCATCAGGCGCATCCCCGACGATGGCTTGATGTCGAGACCACCCGAATCGAACGTCACACCTTTGCCAATAATGGCGACACGAGGATGCGCCGGGTTTCCCCATTCGATCTCGATCAGGCGTGGCGCATGCGCTTTGGCGGCCGCAGCGCCGACAGCATGGATCATCGGATAGCCGGTTTCGAGGTCGTGGCCTTTGGTCACAGTCAGCACGGCATCATGGACCTTGGCGATGGCTGCAGCCTGCGTCTCGAGATCACCCGGTCCCATGTCAGCCGCTGGCGTGTTGACGAGATCGCGGACGAGCGCCACCGCTTCGGCTTCGCGAACGATGCTGTCGATCTGCGCAACGTCGCTGGTCAGCAAAATGCGGGGACCGCGCGGTAAGTCGTTCGTCAGATAGCGGCTGAACTTATACTGGCCGAGCAGCCAGCCGAGTGCCGCCGGGCCGGGGGCGATTGCTTCAACGCGATACGTTCCTTCGGGCAGCGTTTCGGCGAGCTTGGCAAGGCACCACGGCGAAAGCGATTTCGTGTTGGCGACAACCGAAACGACCGCCCATTCATCGGGCTTCTCGCCGGGCAGGATCGCGCTGGCGTAGCCAACGGGTTTCATTCCCTGCGCGGCGATGGCGGTCCGGTGCCGTTCGGGCTGAGCCGCCAGCCAGTCATTGTAGCCGGCCGGATCGACAAGCTGGATGCTGCGGGCGGGCTGGGCTTTGTCGGGTTGGAGTAACACCGAAAAGTTGATCATGCGGGAACGCCAAACAAATCGTGCTCGTCGGCATCTTCGATCATCACAGGCACGATGTCGCCCTGCGCCAGACCACCGGCAGCGCGCAGGAAAACCGATCCATCAATCTCCGGTGCATCAGCCTGTGACCGGCCCGTCGCGCCGCCATCTTCGTCGACGTCATCAATGATCACATCAAGCGTGCGACCGACTTTTGCAGCCAGTTTCTCGGCGCTGATCCGCGCGGTGAGTGCCATCAGGCGGGCGTAGCGTTCTTCCTTGACCGCTTCGGGCACGGGATCGGGAAGGGCATTCGCAGTGGCGCCTTCGACGGGTTCGAAGCGGAAAGCGCCAACGCGGTCGAGCTGGGCCTCGGTCAGCCAGTCCATCAGATATAGGAAGTCGGCTTCGGTCTCGCCGGGGAAGCCGACAACGAAGGTCGAACGGATCGTAATGTCGGGACAAATCCTGCGCCAGTTGTGGATGCGTTCGAGCACTTTCGCTTCGTTCGCGGGGCGCTTCATGGCTTTGAGCACGCTCGGCGCCGCATGCTGAAACGGGATGTCGAGATAAGGCGTGATGAGCCCTTCAGCCATCAGCGGGATGACCTGATCGACATGCGGGTAGGGATAAACATAGTGGAGCCTCACCCACGCCCCAAGCGACCCAAGCTCGCGCGCCAGATCCGTCATATGCGCGCGGACTTCGCGGCCGTGCCATTCGCGGGGTAAATGCTTGATATCGACGCCGTAAGCCGACGTGTCCTGCGAAATGACGAGCAGTTCCTTCGTTCCTGCTGCGACCAGTTTTTCGGCTTCGCGCAGGATGGCGTCGGGGCGGCGGCTGACGAGATCGCCGCGGATGCTGGGGATGATGCACAATGCGCAGCGGTGGTTGCAGCCTTCTGAAATCTTCAGATAGCTGTAATGGCGCGGGGTGAGTTTCAGGCCGCTGTCGGGGACGAGATTGAGAAAGGCGTTGGCGGGCATCGGTGCGGCTTCATGCACCGCCCTGACCACGGCTTCATATTGATGGGCACCGCTGATCGCGAGCACTTTAGGAAAGCGCGCGCGGATCATTTCGGCTTCCTTGCTGAGGCAGCCCGTCACGATCACGCGACCGTTTTCGGCCAAGGCTTCGCCGATCGCTTCGAGCGACTCTTCCTTGGCCGAGTCCAGAAACCCACAGGTATTGACCAGCACAACATCGGCCCCGGCATAGTCGGGCGACAGGCCGTACCCGTCGGCGCGCAATTTCGTCAGGATGCGTTCGCTGTCGACGAGCGCTTTGGGGCAGCCGAGCGAAACCATGCCGACTTTAGGTGGGGAGGGGAGTATTGTTGCCATGTGAACGGCGGCGCATAGGCCGAATGCGCTGATTTTGCCAGCCTCACGGAAAGAGCGGCTGTCCTACATCAATTGTTCTTGTTACGTTCGATTCGAAATCCGTTTGCTCGCTCTTTGAAAATTCCGAACCCAACCAATCTCCCGGTCGCTGCGGCGCGGTAGGGGCGTAGTGAGAACTTCGAGAACTTCGCCGAACCGTCGCATGGCTGTGCTAGTGTAACCTTTGTAACCTTCGCGGCCTGCGCACCCGTTCACGGCAAATATTTTGTGGGGTCCACGGCAGCCCGGTTTCGGCGCAATTCAAAATGCAGTTTTG
>JAYUQI010000022.1:0-5626 GCA_043756805.1 Sphingomonas sp. | reverse complement strand
GAGCGAAGCCAAGTGAAAAGGCCATGTGATACCCGTTTTGAACGAACGGACTGTTATAGACGATCGGCAGGAAGTGGCGCTGCTCAAGCGGGAAATTGGCCATCACCGTTTGTCGTGCTGGCTCGATTTGTCCTGCAACTACAAGGCGGCGGCGTATTTCCCGATGCTGCAATGATTGAGCTTTGTACCAATCTTGCTTATCCCCATCGACCGAAGGCTTCGTTCCAGTCTGTGCATAAACTTTTCCGTCGCGATCTGTGTAGCTCCCGCCAAAGAGTGAGCTGAAGATGTACTTCTCCGAAGACTCATCTGCTTCTTTTTCCAATTCTGCCTTGGACTCTGGATGGTCCAGCAATGCGAATTGCAGCAGAACGTCAGGCAAAGTGAGTTTCTCGAAAACTTCAATTGTGCCTGTCGCCAATTCGGTAACATCGAGCTTTGTCGAGAAGACACCAAAATCGTCGCGAGAGGCTTCTTCAAGGTCGCGCAACTCGCTGCGCAGCTTGGCAATCCAATCCTTATTCCCGCCAAACTGGCGCAGTTTGCCGATTGCCGTACGAACCCAATGCGCCTCCGCCGACGCTTGGCCAACCTGCTTACGCATTTTCAGGTCTTGCTCGACGAGCTCATGCTGCGCGCGCTTCTGATTGTCCACATCGCCAATGATGCCGTAGCCACGCTCCGCCAACTCCCACACGCCTTGCACGGCCATTGGATAGTCTTGTCCTTCGGTATCGGCCACGGTCTTTTCGGCACCAGCCAAAACCTTGCTCCACTCAAATAGTTTGAATGAAAGGCCAATTTCCGAGACTTTGATGAAGGCAACATAGGAGCGTGCCTGAATGCAAGCATCGAATAACCTAGTCAGAACCTCGTTTACGAAATCGGGAAGTGCTTTGGTCTTGTAAAGTCGCGCAGCGATAATCATCATCCGCTGTGCAATGTCTGCAAGATCAAGGAGATGTCCATCATCACCATGAGTGCGATGCAACTCGCCAGCTATACGTCGCTCAATTATTTCAGCATATGCCGCCACCGCGAGCTTGCCGGTGTCGCCAAGTTTGCGGTCGTTGTACCAAGCGATGTCCGCAAGACGAGCTCTCAAAACAGGATGCTCAACTTCGCCAGCGTATACAGCCAGAACGGCATTCTGCTCACCTCGAAAGTCGCTTGCAATGCACGTTCGGCCCTGCGGCGATTGAAACATGGGGCCAAATGGCTCGGCCCTATCGTGTACCCTGAGGTGGATGTTCAAAAGGTCATGGACGAAGCCAAGCACCTTTCGTCGCAAGTCATTGCCCTTTACCTCGGCTGCTGAGCGGGCTTCTCTGAGTGGCGCGGTGAGTGCAAATACATCGCTGCCGTGGTTGCCTGCTAAGAGAGCATTGATCTCGGCGTTTCTAAATTCTTCGAGGGGGATTACCTCAATCGTGGTTGTCGGTTCTGTATCAGTCATAGAAGAGATATGGCACGCACTGACCGAAGAACAAGACGACGGAACTGTTAGTTGCTACATTCTGCTGTGTCACCGCTGCGTTGTTACGGTGGCGTTAATGTCTGCTTTCGCCGACTCTTACCTAAATCCCGACAGTCCGCTCCCCCCAACAAACCGGCCGAAGAAAAGCCAAGCCCCGCATCAAGTGCGGGGCGACGGGGCGGTAAGCACGGGGCGACGGGCCGAAAACACAAAGGCCCCCGCTCCGGGGGGCGTGGAGCGAGGGCCGACCAGCGTTCGTCACGCAGGCGTGTCGCAGCGACGATTCGGGGCAACAGGGGGGAAAATCCCGTCGTCGCCAGCCGCGATTACATCTATTTAATATCCTATCGAACCTGTCGTGAATATGAACACTGGTCCTATTTGCGTGGCCCCATCGGGCGCGGATCGCGCCATGTGAACGCTTTGTCGCTGACCGCGACGTTGAACTGCTGGTTGGTCAGGCGCACCGAGGTGCGGTTGTTCTGGGCATCAAGCGCGACCCAGCCCTGCAAGCGCAGACCCGACGGCGCGGCCGCATCGCGGGCAAAAGCGAGCGTGATCGAGCCATATTCAGGGCGACGCGGATCGCGCGCTTCGGCAAGGACAATGCGGCTGTCGCCCGCAGGCACGATTTTGGCGAAACGGCTCAAGTCCTTGGTCGGATCAAGCAATACGCCGAGCGGTGAATTGCCGATCGGCCAGCGCGAGACTTGCTTTACCGAATAATCGATGAAGGTCAGGGCCTTGCCATCGCCGACAATGAGCAGCGGGACGCCCTGTTGGTATTGAAAGCGGATTTTGCCGGGGCGTTTGAGCGTGAGCGTGCCGGCCAGCACTTTTCCGGCGCGGTCGGTTTGCGTGAACGCGGCCGTCATCGTCGTGACGGCCTTCAGATGTGCGGTAACGAGTGCGAGGTCGCTGGGCTGTGCCGACAGCGGCGCGGTCACGGCGATGGCAGCGGTCAGGATGAGCGCATTGCGAAACAGCGGCATTATGATCTCCGGCGACAGGTTGCCGCTGCGTATGGGGGTCGTGGATTGAATGGACGGTGAATTGTTTAGACGCCCCGTGACGTGAGACACAATCCGTATCCCTGAGCTTGTCGAAGGGCTGTCCTACTTTGTGCGCTGGTCAAAAAAAGGACAGGCCTTCGACAAGCTCAGGCATGCGGTTCTGTTGAGGGATCAGCCCTCAAAAAACAAAGGGGTCCGGCACGTTGCTGCGCCGGACCCCCCGTATTTGTAAAATGACGATGCTTATTGCTGGCCAGCGACCAGATTGACCGCCGCATGCTTGCCGCGACGGTCGACTTCGATTTCGAATTCGAGCCGGTCGCCTTCGTTAAGACTGGTCATGCCGGCGCGTTCGACTGCCGAGATGTGAACGAAGGCATCGGGCTGTCCGTCATCGCGCTGGATGAAGCCGAAGCCTTTCATCGCGTTGAAGAACTTGACCGTGCCGCTCGCTTTTTCGCCGGTCAGCGTCCGTTGCGGCGCGCCACCGAAACCGCCGCCGCCTTCGCGCGGGGCATCACGGTCGCGCGGCGGGGCGCGATCAGTGACAGGCATCGGTTCGCCGTCGATCTTGAGATCGGTCGCCGAAACCTTGCCGCCGCGATCGACGAGCGTGAACCCGAGCGGTTGGCCCTCTGCGAGTCCGGTTAATCCGGCCTGCTCGACGGCCGAGATGTGCACGAACACATCTTCGCCACCATCATCGCGGACAACGAAACCGAAGCCCTTTTGCCCGTTGAAAAACTTGACGATACCCGTGCCTTCGCCAACGACTTGTGCGGGCATGCCACCACGGGCACCACCACCGCCGCCACCGCCGGAGAAACCACCACCGCCACCGCCGCTGCGGAAACCACCGCCGCCGCCGCCGCCGAATCGGTCGCCGCCGCCACCGCCAAAGCGATCACCGCCACCGCCGAACCGGTCACCACCGCCAGCAAAGCCGCCGCCGTAACCACTGCCGCCGCTGCTGCCGCCTTCATCACCGAAACTGTCGCGTTTGTCGCGTCCGCGTCCGCCGCGATCACCGCGGCCACCTTTATTAAAACTCATGCCGTGCCCGTACTCTCTTCAAAATCGCCCGCCTGCTCATTCAAGAAACATCATGCGCCGGACGCGGGCAAAATGCTTCCCGGCGCAACATCATAATGCGCCATGCGAGTCGCGATAGCCGAAAACCGCCACTGCTGCGAGCCAAAATCGCGTGCTGATCCCCAAACGGTTCAGGGCGGGTAAATCGTCATTGCCTGCTTGCAGCTTTACCCCGCGAATGCGATTGCAAATTTACCGACGCAAAAGGACGTTCATGACTGTTTATCTGCACCAGGAAGATTTGCCCGCCGGCGTCCTTGCCGAGGGGCCCGTGGCAGTGGATACCGAGACAATGGGCCTGCATCCGGCGCGGGATCGCCTCTGTCTTGTCCAGATTTCGGATGGCGGGGGCGATGAACATCTGGTGCGCTTTTCGTCGGCGAGCGACTTTGCCGCGCCCAATCTGAAAGCCGTGCTGACCGATCCGGCGCGCCTGAAACTCTATCACTTCGCGCGATTCGATCTGGCGTCGATCCATGCTTACCTCGGCGTCGTCGCAGGGCCGGTGTTCTGCACCAAGATCGCGTCGCGGCTGACGCGGACCTATACCGACCGGCAGGGGTTGAAAGAGCTGGTGCGCGAGTTGCTCGGGCTGGAATTGTCGAAAGCGCAGCAGTCTTCGGACTGGGGCGCCGACGAGCTGACCGAGGCGCAAAAGGAATATGCCGCGTCCGACGTGCGCTATCTGCACCGGATGCGCGATATTTTCGACGTGCGGTTGGCGCGCGAGAAGCGGACCGCGCTGGCGCAGGCATGCTTTGATTTTCTGCCGGCGCGGGCGATGATCGATCTGGCGGGCTGGGACGACGTCGACATTTTCGCGCATGTCTAACGCTGCGATTCTCGACCGCGACAAGCGCATTGTCTGGGCGCGGCCGGGCAGCGGGCATGACCGGCTGATCCGCGGGGCCAAGCTGGTTCTACCGATTGTCATCGGCGCGCTCGTTGCGGTGCTGGTCATTGCGCCGCTCGCCAAGCGCAGCGAGATCAGCTTTCTGCTGGCCAAGGACAAAGTCGACATTGCCAAAGAGCGGATGCGCGTTGCCGAAGCCGTCTATCGCGGCGAGGATGCCAAGGGGCACCCGTTTTCACTGAGCGCGGGCGGTGCCGTCCAGCGGTCCTCGAAGTCCCCCGTCGTCGAGCTGATGGACTTGTCGGCGCGGATCACGCTTGACGATGGCCCGGCGGTCTTGCGGACGGCAGGCGCGACCTATGACATGGATCGCGAGCTGGTGCGCGTGCCGGGCGCGTTGCAGTTTGAATCAGCCGATGGCTACCGGATGGCGACAAGTGGTGTCGGCCTTGATCTGAAAGCGCGGACGATCATCAGCGATGGCGCCGTAACGGGGCAAATGCCGCTCGGCACGTTCAGCGCGGCACGCATGCGCGCCGATCTCAATGCGCGCACGGTCCGCCTCGAAGGGCGCGCACGCTTGCGCATTACGCAAGGGAGCGTCAGAGGGCGATGATGCGTTTGTTTCTTCTTCTTTTCGTTGCTGTCGTTGGCGCACCCGCGTCGGCGCAGGCGCTCAAGGGGCATAATGCGAACGCGCCGGTCGATGTCGATGCCGACCGGATCGAAGTGCAGGACCGCGCGGACCGCGCGATTTTTTCAGGCAATGTGAAGGTTCGCCAGGGAGGGCTGGCGCTCGATGCGGCGCGGCTTACCGTTGCCTATTCCAGAGCGGGCGGCGGGCCGACGATCCAGCGCATCGATGCCTCGGGCGGCGTCACGGTGCGCAGCGCGAGCGAGACGGCAAGCGGCAGCTTTGCGATCTATGATCTTAACCGGCGGCTGATCACGATGATCGGTGGCGTGACGCTCAACCAAGGGGCCAATGTCGTGCGCGGCGGGCGGCTGGTGATTGATCTGAATTCAGGGCGGTCGGTGATCGATGGATCGGCTGTGGGCGGCACACCCGGCGTGTCGGGCGGCACCGGCGGGCGCGTGACCGGGCGTTTCTCGGTGCCCCCGCGCACGAATTACATCGCTACGATTAGCAATCACCTTGTCAATCATGCCATATTTTACTGATTCTTCCGC
>JAYUQI010000021.1:0-5627 GCA_043756805.1 Sphingomonas sp. | reverse complement strand
AGCGATGGTGGCTTCGGATTGCGACTGGATGACACCGCGAATGATGCTCGACGGATCGACAGCGGCGGGGGCTGCAGCCGTCTTTGGCGTTTGCATCGCGGCTGTCGTCGCGATCGGCGTTTCGGCATCCGACCACTGCTTGTCGCTGCCACTGAACGCATAGGCACTGCCCGCCAGGATGATCACCGCCGCCGCCGCAATCAACGGCTTGCGGTTATTGGTTGCATCCGCTGGCACTTCGGTTTCTTGGTTCATCATCGTTCGATCCGATCAGTCGAGCTTGAGCGCCGTTGCGCGGGCACTCCACAAGGTTGAAAGCGACGTGCTCAGCGCCGCCACATCCTCGCGGCCCGTCACGTCGGGGGCAAATTCATCGATCCCCATGGCAGAGAAGAGATTGGCATAGGCATTTTGCGCCTGCGCATACGCAATGTCATATTTGACCTCGCTGACCAGCGTATTCATCTCTTCGCGCAGCAGCGTCTGCTGGCTCATCGCGCCTGCTTTGAAGCCGCTGCGGATCTGATACATGATCTTGGTCTGCACCGAATATTGGTGCGACGCCGTATCGAGCTCGCCCGTCAGATGCGCATAGTTGGCGCGCGCGACATGAACTTGCGTCATGACCGCCATCGTCAGCGCCAGCTCGCGCTGACGCAGCAGATCGTCCTGCGCCTTGATGACTTTTTTCTGCGCGGGCAGCTTGAACAGGTTGAGGATGTTCCAGCTGGCGCGCGCGCCATATTGGAGCCAGTCGCTGTTGAACAGGAAGCTGTTTGAATCGACATTCCCGCCGATCACGCCGCGCAAACTGGGCAGAGCCGAGAGCAGCGCGGCATCGAGCTCCTTCTTGTTGATCCGCTCGCGGTAATTGATTTCGCGCAGCTCGGCGCGGTTGCGCAGCGCGGTCATGACCATTTCCTCGCCAGCGACCGAGACGGTCGGCGGCGTCGCCGTGCGTTCGGGCATGACAAGCGTGAACTCCGTGCCGGGCTGCAAATTCATCAGCGCCGCCAGCTGCGATTTGGCGATGACCAGTTCGCGCTGAAGCTGCTGGATGTTCGCTTTGATGTCGATGAGTTCGCGCTGATAGGTCAGCGCGGTGAGCGGCGCGGAGAGGCGACGTTCGGCAAGCCGCTCGGAATTGGTCAGCGTGGTCGAGACATTGCCCTCAAGCTCTTTCAGCTTGACCAGCAACCGCTCGGCACTGACAGCGCGCCAGTAAGCGGTGCGGACATCCTCGATAATCCGGTTGGCAACCTTGCGCCGCCGCTCGAGCGCGATCAGTCCCTCATTGGCTTTCTGCTGTGCGCGCACATAGGAAAGCCCGAAATCGAGCACGTCCCAGCTGAGCGACAGATCGGCCGACCAGATGCCGCGATCCGACGATGTCGACGGCTCGAGCGACTGGCGGCGCGTGATCAGCGACAGGCTGCTTGCGCCTGCAAAATTGTTGCGACCCGCATAGCCGCCACTGGCAACCAGTTGCGGCAGCATGTCGTAGGTCGACAGGTTCAGCTCGCGCGATTTCAGCGCGGCTTCCATCAGCTCGACTTTGTAATCGAGATTATATTTCAGCGCGCGCGCCATCGCGTCATACAGTCCAATCGGCGCACCGACGGGTTCCTGATCCGCAGTGACTTTCGCAGAATTTTCAGTGGCCCGCGTGGCCAGCTCGCCCGACGTGATCGGTTTTGGCGTGACGCTACATCCGGCGAGCAGCGCTGCCAGCGAGATTCCGATAAGTGCGCTCGTTTTCACGGCTTGTATTTTCATGACCCTGTTCTCTCTCTTATTCGTTGCTACGGCGTTAACCATTAACAAAGTCTAAAGCTTAACCGTTAAACGCCGCAGCCAAGCTGTTGGTTTCCCGTTGCACAGCGCCGTGGGCAAGCTCGACCGTGCGGTCGAGCGGTGTCGCAGCGCTGGTTTTCAGGGGCTTGTCGAGCTGGATTTCGCCCGTTGCGCCCTGGATTACGACAGGCGTTTCGATAACCTTGCCATCGCTGCGGATCGACCGCACGATCAGATGGATTTCGTCGACATCGGCAGGCCTTTCGATGATGGCGAGCCCGCGCTTGTCGAAGTGGATCCAGCCGGGCAGCGGCTTGCCGTCGCGCATCCGGATCTGGTGCTCGACGATCATCGGATCATCGCCCGCGCCAAGGTCGCGCACTTCCATGTAGATCACCCGGTCACGCACGACCGATTCAATCATCACCTGCTTGTCGGCCAAGCCCTGCGGACGGACCGAAAAGCCCGTCAGCCCCTCGACCTTGAAGTCGCCGAAGCGCGGATCGAACAACCGGTCCATACCGAAGCGCAAGTCGAGGCGACGCTCGATCTGGCCCACGACATCGTCGATCGGCGAGCCATCGACGTCGAGCGTGACATTGCCGTTCAGCGGACGAATGCCGTTGATCGCACCCAGAATCGGCGATTCCACATTCAGATCGGTTGTGCCGTTCAGCGAACCGAAGCTGTTGACCGTATCGAGAATGATCAGCGGCGTGTTGATAAACCGTGCTGTATCAGGCCGCAGCGTATCAATCCGCGCCGGATCGGGGACATTGACCTCGCCGATTGCCAGCAGCGCGCCAATATCGGCATTGGCCTGCGCGACATTGATCGTCACCGTCGAGGTGACCAGACCGCCATTGCCGTCGCTGATTATATACGTGATCGTGGCAATGCCGTCGAAATCGGCGGGCGCGGTGAAGGTCAGCGTCCCGTCGGGATTGATTACCACAGTGCCGACCGTCGGCGTCGCCGCAATGACCGTCAGCTTGTCGAAATCGACATCTGCGGCGTTGGCGAGCACGGGAATGACCAATGGCGAACCACCAATCGCGATAACATTTTCGGTGCCGTCGGTCGGCGCATCGTTGACCGGCGTCACCGTGACCGTGACTGTTGCCGTGACCAGTGCACCGGTGCCATCGGTGATGGTATAGGTAATGACGTCGGTGCCGTTGAAGTTCAGCTTTGGCGTATACGTGATCCGCCCTTCGGGTCCGATCACAACCGTCCCGTTCGGCGCAACGGCCCTCACGACAATCAGCGGATTGCCATCGGGATCACTGTCATTGATCAGCACGTTGAGCGACACCGGCGTGTCCTCAAGCGTCGTCGCCACATCATTGACTGCAATCGGCAAATCGTTGGTATTGATCACTGTCATCGTGACGATGCTCGTCGCAAAGCCGCCCCTGCCGTCGCTGATCGTATACGTGATCGTGTCAGTGCCAAAGAAATTGGCATTGGGCACATAGCGCAGCGTGCCGTCTGCATTGATCGTCACCGTGCCGTTGGGCGCGGACGCCGCCGTCACCGTGAGCGGGTCGCCTTCGACGTCGCGGTCGTTGCCGAGCACGTTGACGACAACCGGCGTTTCTTCGGTCGTCGTTGCTGTATCGGGGATCGCGACCGGCAGATCGTTGACGGCCGCGATCGAGACCGTAATCGTCGCCGTCGAGAAACCACCCGCGCCGTCGCTGATCGTATAGGTGATCGTGTCGGTGCCGTTGAAGTTCGCTTTCGGCGCATAGGTGATCGTCCCGTCAGCATTGATCGCCACCGTGCCATTGGGCGCATTCGCCGCCGTGATGGTCAGCGGATTGCCGTCGAGATCCGTATCGTTCGCCAGCGGCGCGATCGTGACAGGCGTGTCTTCATTTGTCGCTGCGACATCGGCAACGGCAACCGGCGGATCATTGACCGGGGCAACCGTGACCGTAACAGTCGCCGTCGATGTGCCGCCCTTGCCGTCGCTGATCGTGTAGGTGATCGTATCGGTGCCATTGAAATTCGCGTTCGGCCGGTAAGTGATCGTCCCGTCGGGATTGATCACCACTGTGCCGTTCGGCGCGGCAGCCGCTGTCACCACCAGCGGATCACCGTCGGCATCGCTATCATTGCCGAGCACGGGGATCGTGACCGGCGCATCTTCAGTGGTTGCCGCCGTATCGTTGACGGCTACCGGCACGTCATTGACCGATGCCACCGAGACCGTAACCGTCGCCGTCGACGTCCCGCCTGCGCCATCGCTGATCGTGTAGGTGATCGTGTCGACGCCGAAGAAATTCGCCTTTGGCGTATAAGTCACCGTCCCGTCGCCATTGATCACAACCGTGCCATTGCCCGCCGTCGCGGCAGCAACGCTCAGCGGATTGCCGTCGAGATCGGTATCGTTGGCGAGCACGGCAACGGTAACCGGCGTGTCTTCGTTGGTCGACGCCGTATCGTTGACGGCAACCGGCGGGTCGTTGACCGGGGCCACAGTGACGGTGATCGTTGCCGTCGAAGTCCCGCCCTTGCCGTCGCTGATCGTGTAGGTGATCACGTCGGTGCCGTTGAAATTCGCGTTGGGCGCATAGCTTATCGTGCCATCGGGATTGATCGTAACCACAGCATTGGGCGAAGACGCCGCCGTGATCGTCAGCGGATCGCCATCGACATCGCTGTCATTGAGCAGCGGCGAAATCTTGAGCGGCGTATCCTCGTTCGTCGTGGCCGCATCATTGACGGCAACCGGCGCATCATTGACCGGCGCGACGATGACAGTGACCGTCGACGTCGACGTGCCCCCCGCGCCGTCGCTGATCGTGTAGGTGATCGTGTCGGTGCCGTTGAAGTTCGCATTCGGCGTATAGGTGATCGTGCCATCCGCATTGACCACAACCACCCCGTTGGGCGCCGTCGCCGCCGTCACGGTCAGCGGATTGCCGTCGAGGTCGGTATCGTTACCCAGCACCGGCACGGTGACCGGCGTATCCTCGACCGTTGTCGCGGTGTCGGGCGTGGCGACCGGCGAATCGTTGACCGGCGCGACCGTGACCGTGACCGTTGCTTGCGACGTCCCGCCATTGCCGTCGCTGATCATATAGGTGATCGTATCGGTGCCGTTGAAGTCCAGGTCCGGCGTATAGGTGATCGTGCCATCGGGATTGATCACAACCGTGCCGTTCGCCGCACTTGCCGTCGTGACAGTCAGCAGGTCCGCATCGGGATCGGTGTCGTTCGCCAGCACAGCGATGGTAACCGCTGTGTCTTCATTGGTCGTGGCCGTGTCGTTCACTGCCGTTGGCCCCGGATTGGTCACGGTGTAGGTGAACGTCGAGGTGACGCTGCCGCCATTGCCATCGCTCGCGGTCACGGCGACGCTATACAGCCCGCCGTTCGGCTGTGACGCATTTTTATCGATCGTGCCGCTGATCACGCCTGCGGCATCGATGCTCAGACCAGCGGGCAGACCCGTGGCGGTAAAGCTCAGCGTATCGCCATCAAGATCAGTGAAATTACCCGCCGTCGGGATCGAGATTACGGCGCCGTCCGCATCATTCTGTGCGGGCAGTGGTGCCGATATTGTCGGCGCGTCATTGACCGGCGCGACTGTCACCGTGATCGTCGCGGTCGATGTCCCGCCATTGCCGTCGCTGATCACATAGGTAATCGTATCGGTGCCGTTGAAGTTCAGGTTCGGCGTGTAAGTCACCGTGCCGTCAGGATTGATGACAACAGAGCCGTTGGCGGCGCTTGCGGTTATAACAGTCAGCGGATCACCGTCGGGATCACTGTCGTTGGTCAGCACGGGTATTATGACAGCAACATCTTCACTGGTCGTCGCC
>JAYUQI010000020.1:0-5632 GCA_043756805.1 Sphingomonas sp. | reverse complement strand
GGCGCTGTTTTCGTCGACGAATTGGACGAAGTGCCTGATGGTGCGCCTGTCGTGTTTTCGGCGCATGGTGTGCCCAAAAGCGTCCCGGCGGATGCCGAAGCACGCGGCCTCGAATATCTCGATGCGACCTGTCCTTTGGTCTCGAAAGTGCATCGCCAGGCTGAGCGTCTGGTCGGTGGCAATCGCCATATTGTCTTTATCGGTCACCGCGGTCATCCCGAAGTCGTCGGCACGTTCGGGCAAGTCCCGGATGGCGCGATGACGCTGGTCGAGACCGTCGAGGATGTCGCTGCGCTAAACCCCGCCGATCCGACGCAGCTCGCGTTTTTGACTCAAACGACTCTTTCAGTCGATGATACTGCCGAAATCGTTCGTGCCCTGCAATCCCGTTTTCCCGATATTCAGGGGCCGCGCGGCGATGACATCTGCTATGCGACGTCGAACCGACAGGAAGCCGTCAAGCGGATCGCCGGGCAATGCGATGCGATGCTTGTCATCGGTGCGCCGAATTCGTCAAATTCGTTGCGTCTTGTCGAAGTGGCCGAGCGCAACGGCGTTCGCGCAAAACTAATCCAGCGCGCCGCAGAGATTGATTTTGACTGGCTGGGCACGCCCGTAACGCTTGGCATTACAGCCGGTGCGTCGGCGCCGGAAGTGCTGGTGCGTGAAGTCGTGGCTGCGTTGTCCGAGCGCTTCACGGTAACCGAGACCATCGTCGAAGCGGCAATCGAATCAATCGAATTCAAGCTGCCGCGCGGCCTCGCTGCTTAGCATGGCGGTTTACACGCCGGTATCCGCCGAAGAAATGGCGGTGCTGCTCACCCGCTACGATGTCGGCACCCTTGTTTCGGCAAAGGGCATTGCCGAGGGTGTCGAGAACAGCAATTTCCTGATCGACACAACGTCTGACCGATTCATTCTCACGCTCTACGAGAAGCGCGTCGACGAAGCTGATTTGCCCTTCTTTCTCGCGCTGCTCGATCATCTTGCGGATCATGGCTTGCCGGTGCCACGGGCCGTGCGGGATCGCGCCGGTGTGCAAATGCAAGTCATTGCGGGCCGGCCCGCCTGTCTGATCGAATTCCTGCCCGGGGTATCGGTGACGACGCCAAACGCCGCGCAAGCGCATGCGACCGGTGCTGCGCTTGGCAATATGCATAAAGCGTTGGCAGATTTCGGCTTGTCGCGGCCCAATTCGCTGGGGTTGGCGGGCTGGCATCTTCTCGCGGCTCGATGCAGCGACAATCTGGACTCCATCTCGCCGGGCCTCAGAAAGCGTGTCGCTGATGAACTGCTTTGGCTTGACGCCAATTGGCCGCATGATCTGCCGCAGTCGGTGGTGCATGCCGATCTGTTTCCCGACAATGTCCTGATGCGCGGCGACTCGGTCGGTGGCATCATCGATTTCTACTTCGCCTGCACCGACGTTCGCGCCTGGGATCTGGCTGTGACGCATTCCGCATGGAGTTTTGCGAATGACGGTTCCGGCTATCGCGCCGACATCGGTGATGCGCTTATCAATGGATATGAGGAAACTTTTGGCCTGTCAGATGCCGAACGGACCGCCTTCCCTGCCCTCGCACGCGGAGCATGCCTGCGCTTTTTGCTGACCCGCGCGTGGGATTGGCTGAATACGCCGTCCGATGCCATCGTGACCCGCAAAGACCCGATCGCATTCCTGCGCCGCCTTGATCACTACGCCGCGCTGTGAGTGAACTCCCCCATGTCGAAATCGCCACCGATGGCGCGTGCAAGGGTAACCCCGGGCCCGGCGGCTGGGGTGCCGTGATCCGTATGGGTAACAAAGAGAAAGAACTGTCGGGCGGCGAGCCGCTGACCACGAACAACCGGATGGAAATGACAGCCGCAATTTGCGGGCTGAACGCGCTGACCAAACCGTGCCGCGTCACGCTGTCGACGGACAGCCGCTATGTAATGGACGGCCTGACCAAATGGATTAAAGGCTGGCAGCGCAATGGCTGGAAAACAGCGGATAAGAAACCCGTCAAAAATGCCGATTTATGGCAAGCACTTTTGGACGCCGCAATGCCACATCGTATCGAATGGGTCTGGGTAAAGGGGCATGCGGGACACCCCGAGAACGAACGTGCCGACCGGCTGGCGAGCGATGCCGCCATCGCCGCCGGTCGGGTTTCAGCCTAGCGCGCTATTCAGCTTCGCGGATTTCGGCTTTCGGACCATTTTTCAGGATCGACTCAATGGCGTTCTTGGCTGAGGCTTTCGACTTGTAGCCTTCAGTCCAGAAGATTGATTCCGAATTATATTTGAAATAGGCCACAAATTCTCCGGCCTTGTTCGTTTTGATCTCGAAATAATGCGCCATGTGACTCTCCGTTTTGATTACGCATCAAAAACTTAGCGCGCGATTTCAGATTTTGCCAGCGTGGAAACGTGACGGGGAAAACGGTGTCGGATCGATATGGGCAACCATCGTTTCCGGTGCACGGTCCAGCAACATCGCAGCACACAACGCACCGGCCGCAGGAGCAGTCTGAATACCATAGCCGCCTTGCCCGGCACACCAGAAAAAGCCCGAGATGTCGGGATCAAAACCATAAACCGGCAACCGATCCGGCGCGAAAGTCCGCAGACCCGCCCATTTATGCTCGACAGCCAGAACCCGCCAGCCAGTCACGGTCTCGAGCCGGTCAATTGCAATCGCAACATCGATCTCTTCGGGCGAGGCATCACCGGGTTCAGCCGGCGTTTCGTCATGCGGGCAGACCCACAGCTTGTTTGTGCCCTCAGGACGGAAGTAGAATGTCCCGCCAATATCGATCGTCAACGGCAGGTCGTGCGGCACATCATCACCATCAACACGCACCTGGGCAATCGTCCGGCGCTTTGGCTGAAGCCCCAGCGGCTTTGCACCAGCCATTGCCGCCACGATATCGCCCCACGCGCCGGCTGCGTTGACAATGGTTTTTGCCGATACCGATTGCTCCTTGCTGTGCACGGTCCACGCTTCACGATCGCGCGTCATCGCATCGACCCGAAAATCGGTCAGCACGGTGCCACCCGCCTTGCGGAAATCGGACAGATATTTGTTCAGGAGGCCGCCGACATCGATGTCTGCGCAATCGACCTCGAGCACGCCCTCGACCAGCACCGGTTTGGCGCGCGGGACGAAACCGCAAATTCCGGCATAGTCGAGGCGACGGAGCTGGGCGCCCGTTCCCGCAAAATTCGCCATCAATGTGTCGAGCTTATCGACATTTTCAGCCTCGGCAACGTTGAGCGACGTGCGCGGTTCAAGAAATCCGCCTTCACGCAGCGGCTCAAGCGACGCCTTGCTCAGCGGTTGCACCAACGGTCCGCCCAGTGTCTCATGCCAGAATGCCGCCGACCGCCCGGTCGAGTGATAGCCGGGAACATCTTCGGCTTCGAGCAGGACAACCGATGCGTGCGGCGCAAGCGCAGCCGCCACGCTGGCCCCGGCAATACCGCCACCAACAATCGCAAAATCAAACGGCGTCGTCATTCCAAAAACTCCGCTATGGCCGCCAGCGCCCGATTGCGCGGGCCATCCGCTTCCCGCAAAATTTCATGTGCGGTATCATCACCGAAAACGACAAGCGTGGCATTTGGCAGGCGTGACGCAAATTTGTGGATCGCTTTTGCGCTCACGAGCTCGTCCCTTTCAGCACACAGGATCAAGATCGGTGTTTCGATATGTTCGACTCCGCCGCGCCTAGTCAGCGCGGCAATTGATCGATACGCAGCGGCCAGCCAGCTCCAGCTTGGCGGCCCGAGGGAGAGCGAAGGGTTTTGTTGTTTCCACCAGAGCTCATCTTCATAACGATCAGTATCATGCGTCAAAAAGCCCTGACGAGAAGCATTTGGTGGCGACGGCTTTTCGTTGCGCTTCCATGCCGGCCGCATTTCGTTTTTCAACTGTGCCATCATCCGCGTTGCCCAGAAGGCAACGGGAAACGGTATAATCCCTGTTTCAAACCCCAGCATCGGCGCGACCAGGACAACCCGGTCCGGCGCGATCCGCTTGTCGGCAAGCGCACGCAGCACCAGATGCCCACCCATCGAATGCCCCATGGCGATATGTGGCCCTGGTTCGCGCGCAGCCCAATTGGTGTAAAATGCCGCTAAATCATCGACCCATGTCGCATAGTCGTCGATGTGCCCGACGGCGGGATTGGCACCGACTCGGCCTGATCCGCCCTGCCCGCGCCAGTCAAAGCTCGTGATGCTCCATCCCGCACGGGACCATGCATCGAGCGTCTCGATATATTTCTCGACGATGTCGCCACGTCCCCCCAACCACAGGATCGATCCACGACGTTGCCCGATGGCGGGCTGGGTGTAAGTCCGCAGTGGCCAGCCATCTTTGGCGGGCATCATGGACATAGTGCTGTTGGCAGGAAAGCTGCGGCGGTCAAAAATCATCACATGCGTGGTTACGTTTTAGCAAGGCTCCGCGTCTAGAGCTTAAGCGCATGGAAACCATATTCTTTACGCGCCTCCTGTTGGGCCTGCTCGCAATCGCGCTTGTTGTCGCCGCTGTCGGCGATTGGCGGCGACGACTCATCGAGAACTGGCTGACGGGTGGCATCGCCTGCGCAGCACCATTGCTGTGGCTCGCCCAGGGATATGGACTGTGGCCCGAAATTGGCATTCAGGTGATTCTCGGGGTTTGCCTTTTCCTGATTTTACTCATCTTTTTTGCCATCGGCGCGATGGGCGGCGGCGACGTGAAGCTCATTGCGGCACTCGGCCTGTGGTTCCCGCTGGGGCAGATGATGAACTTGCTGCTCGTCATGTCGATTCTTGGTGGTGTGCTTACGCTGGCGATGTTGGTGCACCATAAATTTACCAAAAAGCCGGGCCGTCCGGAAATCCCCTATGGCATCGCGATTTCGGCCGCTGGCCTGTGGGTCATCTTCCAAACGATATCTTAACCACTGCGCGCCATAAAGGCCGCTGAACTCAAAGACCTGTGCTGGGAGGCGCTATTACGTCATGGAGCCAAAGAAGATCGCCCTACTCGTCGGTGCGCTGGTTATTGCAGCGGTTACCGCTGTGATGGCCAAGAGCATGTTTAGTTCAGCGGCACCGACCGCTGTTGCTAAGATGATCGCACCCGCACCCGCCGGACCCGAAGTCCTTGTAGCCACGCGGGCGTTGCCGGTCGGGACAATCCTTGGCCCTGACAGTTTTCGATATCAGCCCTGGCCGAAAGATCTGATCCAGAACGCCTATTATATAAAGGGCAAGGTCGATCTTCAGACGCTGGCAGGCACCGTTGTTCGCAACACCATCTCGGCGGGGCAACCCATCACGCAGGGTTCGCTCGTCGAACCCGGTGATCGTGGCTTCCTTGCTGCCGCGCTTGGGCCTGGGATGCGTGCTGTCACCATTCAGGTCAACGGGCAGGCCGCAGGCGTCGCAGGCTTTGCTTTCCCGGGTGATCACATCGATCTTATGCTGACACAGACAGTAACCGGCGACGGCCCGCCATTGAAGACAGTCGAAACCATTGTGCGCAACCTTCGCGTTCTTGCCACTGACCAGCGCTCCACGCAGCCGGTGGACGACAAGGGCAACAAGACCGTCGTGACCTTTGCGACCATCACGCTTGAAGTCACACCGCGTATTG
>JAYUQI010000019.1:0-5666 GCA_043756805.1 Sphingomonas sp. | reverse complement strand
GGGACGGCAGCCAGTGTAAAGTTGTCCGGACAACTGCAAAAGCGGAATCCGTTATCGTTCGGTGGAACGGCACAAAGGGGAAGGTCATGACGTTTTTGAAGCCAGCATTGTTTGCCACGGTGGCGCTGATTGCGCTTCCGGTGTTTGCCCAGAATGCGGCACCGCAGCCTGCCGAAGAGGCGACAATCGGTTTCAGCGACATCATCGTCACCGCACGCAAGACCGAGGAAAAACTTCAGGATGTACCACTGACGATCAAGGCGCTGACCGGCACCGATTTGCAGGATCGCGGCATCGCTTCGGTTTCGGAGCTGTCGCAATATACGCCGGGCCTCACCTATTCCCCCGATTTCGGCCGCACCGGCGAACGGCCGGTTATTCGCGGCATTTCGGCACTGCGTCAGGAAGCGCCGCAGCCGGTTTCGATCTTCGTCAACGGTGTGTTCGTGCGCGACGCAGCGCTTGGGCTTGTTCTTGATGATGCCGAGCGCGTCGAAGTCATAAAGGGACCGCAATCGGCACTCTATGGTCGCTCGACCTATGCCGGTGCGATCAATTACATCACGACCAAGCCCGGCAATAAGCTGACGGGCAAGATGTCGGTCACGATCGCGGGCGGCGGCGAGCGTACGGTTTCTGGTGCCGTGACGCTGCCGATCGTTCAGGATGTGCTCTCGGTCCGGGTCCGCGGGCGGCATTATGAATATGCCGGTCAATATACCAACAGCCTTTCGGGCAACAAGATCGGCAATGAAAAGACGAACGCCATCGGCGGCGAGTTGTCGTTCACGCCGTCGCCCGCGTTCGATGCGCTGTTCAGTGTCGATCATTCAGCCGACCGCGACGGATTTTTCGCGGCAACAATCCGGACAATCCCGATTCAGGCAGGCGGCATTGTTACCAACCAGAACAACTCGACCAATATTGCCAATGGTGCCATTTGCAACGGACGGCGGATCAATATTGTCGGCAACAACGCGGCGGGCATTCCCGACCCGGCGGTGCCTGCCACAGCGGCAGCGCGCGCCAATGGCTGGCCGTGCGGTCCGTCGAACTTCACGGGCACGACAGTCCGGCGCAACGAAGCCGATTTCCTCAACTATCGCGATCCGGTGACCGGCATAACCTATGGCGACATCCGCGGGCTCGACCGCAAGATCCTGCGCCTGTCAGGCACACTGAACTTCAACTTTGGCGAAGGTTATACGCTGACGTCGCAGACGGCCTACACCAAGCAGACGTCGAACCTCGGTGCGGATCAATCATTCAATGGCACGCGGTTCACGCCGACGTTTCTGGGCTCGGCATCATGGGCGACTTATGACCGCGATCGCCTGAATTACTGGTCGCAGGAAGTGCGTCTGGCATCGCCACAGGATCGCGCGTTTGCGTGGTTGCTTGGCGGATTTTATTATAAGGAAGAGGGCAAGGGCATCGGCTCGAATGTCATCGTCTATAGCGCGACCTTGGGCGCAACACCCGATACGCTGCGGCCGAAATCGAACAGCAGCAGCCGTAATGTCGCTGCCTTTGCCAGCGTCCGTTACGCGTTCAGCGATGCGTTCAAAATTTCTGCCGAGGGCCGTTACGGCGAGGAACGTGTGACGCTTGGCGGCGTCAACCTCGGCAACACGGTTGTTGCAGCGGGCACCTGCACAACGGTTGGCCAGCCGTGCCGACTGAACGGCGACCGTACCTTCCGCGATTTTTCGCCGCGCGTTACGGTCGATTTCAAGCCAGCACCCGGGATTCTGCTATATGGCCAAGTCGCCAAAGGTCAGAAAAGTGGTGGTTTCAACCCGACTGCTGGCTTGCCTGCTGCCAATTTTGCGTATGATGGCGAAAAGGTGTGGTCCTATGAAATCGGCCTGAAGAGCGATGTCTTTGATCGGCGCGTCCGCTTCAATCTCGCGATCTTCCAAAATGACATTCAGGGGCTGCAGCTGTCGAATATCTCGACGGTGACCAGCCCGATTACCGGCATCGCGTCGACCACGACGATCGTCAACAATGTCGGCAAGGCGCGGACGCGCGGGTTCGAATTCGAACTCGACGTGAAGCCGACCAGTTGGCTGACGCTCAACAGCAATTATGCGTTTACCGATGCCAAGGCGATTGAAGGGACCGAGACGACCAACGGCACGGCATTCGGCGGCAACCGCTCGGTGGCGGGCTTCACTTTGCCGCGTAGCCCGCGCGTGTCGGCGACAATCGGTGCCGCCGTCGATTTGCCGATGACGGACAGCCTGAGTTTCTTTGCGCGGGGTGACATGGTGTATCAATCGCGTCGCTATGCCGAAATCCAGAACCTGATCTGGGCCGACCCGTTCACGCATTTCAATGCGAGTGCGGGCGTAAAGGGCAACGGCTGGCGCGCCACAGCGTTCGTCAAGAATCTGACTGACGACAACACGGCGCTCAACGGTTTCCGCTATCTCGATCCGAATACGTTCCGGCGGACGGCTGTCGACTTCCTGCCGCGACTGCGCCGGTTCGGCGGGTCGTTCGCGCTCGACTTCTGACCTGAAAGGCGATGACGATATGTCCGCTTACATGATCGTCATCGCCAGGATTGCCGACCGTGACGCTTTCATCAACGGCTATGGCGCGGCAGCGGGCAAACTTGTCGCACAGTTCGGCGGGAAGTATGTCCTGCGCGGGCCGGGCGCGGAATTGCTCGAAGGCGCATTCGGAGACGGTGCCTCGGTGGTCATTTCCGAATGGCCCGACAAGGATGCGGCCAGGGCGTTCTGGCACTCGCCCGAATATGCCGAAGTCAAAAAACTGCGCTTGGGGCTTGCCGATGTCCAAGTCCTCTTGATCGAAGCGCCGAAGATCAATGGCTGAGCGGAAGGCGGCATGACCATGATGCTTGCGCTCGCCGCTGCCGCTGCGCAGCCCAAAGCAGTGCCCCAGCCCAGCGCCCGCACAAACGTCGCGGCAGGCGTCGAAAAGCCCGCCCAGCCAGTGCCGACCGATATTCGCCGCGCGACAATCATCGTGCGCGACATGGAAACCTCGCTGAAGCTGTACCGCGATGTCATGGGGCTGAAGGTCAATTACGACACCGTGGTGCAGACCTCGGGCGTTGCCTTGCCTGCCGGCGCGCCCGGCGCGAAAGCGCGGCTGGTGCTGCTGAACGGCAACGATCCTTACATCGGCTGGATTGGCCTGATGCAGTGGGTTCTTCCCAAGCTGCCCGATCCCGGCCCTTATCCAAAGCGCATGGCGCCAGGGGGAGTCGTCATTATCACCAACACCGATGACGTCCCGGCGAAATGCGCCGAAGCGGCGAAAGTGCCTGGCGTCACGATGACGGCGCCGCCGCGTGAACAGGTTTATCCGGGGCGCAATGGCGCGCCGCCGATCCGCGTTATCGGCTGTAATTTCTTCGATCCCGATGGTATCCTGATCGAAATGAACCAGCTGCAGAAATAAGGACGCTTTATGGCACGTGCCGCCCGAATGACCGCGCATGGCGGGCCTGAAGTCATTGAATGGATCGATATCGATGTGCCGCCGCCGGGGCCGGGCGAAGTGCGCTTTCGGTCGACGGCCGTGGGGCTGAACTTCATTGATACCTATCACCGGCGGGGCATTTATCCGGTGAGCCTGCCCAGCGGTTTGGGCCTCGAGGCAGCCGGCGTGGTCGAGGCGGTGGGTGAGGGCGTCGCGTATAGGATTGGCGATCGCGTCGCGTCGTTTGGCCCCGCGCTGGGGGCCTATGCGACCGAGCGCAATGTTGAGGCGGCAACGCTGTTTCGCATTCCCGATGACATATCGGACGAGACGGCGGCGGCGGGGTTGCTTAAAGGCTGCACGACCGAGTTCCTTGTCGAGCGCTGTGCGAAGGTTCAGCCGGGGATGACCGTGCTCGTCCATGCAGCCGCCGGGGGCGTGGGGTTGTTGCTGGTGCAGTGGCTCAAGCACATCGGTGCCACCGTGATCGGGACGGTCTCGACCGCAGAGAAAGCGGCGGCGGCGACGGCGGCGGGGGCGGATCATGTGATCCTCTACGCGCAGGAAGCCGTGGCGCCGCAGGTCCGCGAGTTGACCGGCGGGGCGGGGGTGCGCGTGACGTTCGACGGGGTTGGCATGGCGACATGGGAGGCGTCGCTTGATTCAACCGGGCGGCGTGGGTTGATCGTCTGCTATGGCAATGCCGATGCGCCGGTGGGCGGGGTCAACCTCGGCATTCTCGCGCAGAAGGGCTCGCTGTATAACACGCGGCCGACGCTGTTCGATTACTACGCGACCGCCGAAGAACGTGCGGCGGGCAGCGACTATGTCTTCGACATGTTCCGCACCGGGGTGCTGACCCTGACCATCGGCCAGTCCTATGCGCTCGAGGATGCAGCCCAAGCGCACCGCGATCTCGAGGGGCGGCGGACGACGGGATCAACCGTGCTGGTGGTTTAGGGGCGGCTCCAAAACTCACGAACATCGCGCATGTCGCAGTCGGACGGAAAGTGGCGAAAGTGACAAAGGTTACACTATGGCGGTCACCTGAATTTTTTGCGCAGGCGGGGATTTCGGGTGAGGCATTCGGCTGCGCAGCGGGGGCGGGGCGAGGGGGCATGGGGGGAGATAAGCATAGGTGCGGGGGTGTAGGACAGGGGGATTGGTTCGAAAATTTGGAAACGCTGGAATGTCCGCCTTAGGCAGTAGATAGCAAAAGGCAGACTATCAAACAGCCCAATGTCTCGCCCTTTGCGGCGTTATCGTAGCCATCGCTTTCCTTTCTCAATGGATCATTTCGCGCTTAGTATTTCTTCAATTTTTTTCCCAAGGCCCGCCAAGCCAGTGAAGTCACCAAGATGTTGGGATTTGATGATCTTCTCCGCGAAGGCTTTTTTTCGATCACTATCAAATCGACGAATAACATCACCATTTGCACGTTCGGTCTTTGTGCAATGCTGCTCAAGATGTAATTCTGAGAAGGCATTCTCGATACCCTTGGTTGCAAGCGTATTGTCGAGGTTTTTCGGAACAACAAATTTGAACAGATTTTCACTTTCGTTAAGCTTTTTAGAATCGGAATCTCCGTCACAGTCCCAAACAAATAGCACTGCGCGGTTAAGTCCGAGCGCAGAGATGGCTTGGAAATAGTGTGCAAGCTGCTCTTTGCCAGACTTATCATCAAGAGTGTCGATCGTTTTTACACCATCGATGCCAGCTAGTTCCAAATATCGAGAGAAGATTTTTCTGTTGTGGCCCTCGGTAAATAACACCAATTTCTCGCCAGAAAATTTCAAAGCATCGAGTCCTTCATCGAAGGTGACAAAGCCCTCGCTAAGCAGCGTCAGCGACTCTTTTTTAGAAGTCTTTCTGATTTTTCTTTGCTTCGGACCTGCTTCTACAAAATACAATGAACTCGCCGGCGCCAACGCCACCGTCGTCGGCGAGTGGGTGGCCACGACTGCCTTCGCTCCCTTGTCTACGAATGCGACTTGAACGGCATTTAGCAAAGTTCGAATCATTGATGGATGGAGCGACGCATCGATTTCATCCAAGAGTAAGGCCCGCGGAAGCATCAAAAAATCATTGGCATAAAAAATGCTGCAAGCGAGCGCCAGCAGCACCTTTTCCCCCGATGAAAGTTCCTCAAAATTGCAAAGCGCATTTGTAGTTTTGTTTTTCAGCTGCGCCACAAATGTAAATGACTG
>JAYUQI010000018.1:0-16674 GCA_043756805.1 Sphingomonas sp. | reverse complement strand
TCGGGAATGCCGGCCTCGAAAGTGTCGTCGCCCTTGACGATCGCTTCGCTTCGTAGACCTTGGTGCGGCCGACCACGTCGTCCGATTTCACCGTGAGCATTTCCTGCAACGTATAGGCCGCGCCATAAGCCTGGAGTGCCCAGACTTCCATTTCGCCGAAACGCTGTCCGCCGAACTGCGCTTTACCACCCAGCGGCTGCTGCGTGACGAGCGAATAGGGACCGATCGAACGGGCATGGATCTTGTCGTCGACGAGATGGTGCAGCTTGAGCATGTAGATATAGCCAACTGTCACCTTGCGGTCGAACATGTCACCGGTGCGGCCGTCATACAGGTCCGACTGGCCCGACGTATCGAGGCCCGCCAGCGTCAGCATGTCGGACACGTCGGCTTCGCGCGCGCCATCGAACACCGGCGTTGCCATCGGCACACCGTTTTTCAGCAGACCCGCCATCTCGACAATGTCTTCGTCCTGGCGGGCATCGATTTCGGCGTGATACTTTTCGCCGTAAACCGTTTTCAGCCGTTCACGGACTGCAGTCGGGGGCTTGCCAGCCTTGCCTTCGGGGTTCGCTTCACGCCATGCCTCGAGAGCATCAGTGATCTGTTGACCCAGACCACGCGCTGCCCAGCCGAGATGCGTTTCGAAAATCTGGCCGACGTTCATGCGGCTTGGCACGCCGAGCGGGTTGAGCACGATGTCGACCGGCGTCCCGTCGGCGAGGAATGGCATGTCCTCGTTCGGCAGGATGCGGCTGATCACGCCCTTGTTGCCGTGACGGCCGGCCATCTTGTCGCCCGGCTGCAGCTTGCGCTTCACCGCGACGAACACCTTGACCATTTTGAGCACGCCGGGGGGCAGATCATCGCCACGCTCGAGCTTTTCGACGCGATCCTGATACTTAGCGTTGATGAGGCCGACGGCATCATCATATTGCGTTTTCACGGCTTCGAGGTCCGACTGGCGGGCATCGTCTTCAACAGCGAATTTCCACCATTCGAAATGCTCGACGCTTTCGAGCAGTGCGGCGTCGATCTTGACACCTTTTTTGATGCCCTTGGGTCCAGCGCTGACGGTCTGACCCAGCAGCATTTCGCGCAGACGGCTCCACGATGCCCGGTTCAGGATGCCGCGTTCATCGTCGCGGTCCTTGGCGAGGCGATCCTTCTCTTCAGCCTGAATGGCGCGGGTGCGGTCATCGATGTCGATGCCATGACGGTTGAATACGCGCACTTCGACGACCGTTCCGGCAACGCCGGGCGGCAGGCGCAGCGACGTATCGCGAACATCCGACGCTTTTTCACCGAAGATCGCGCGGAGCAGCTTTTCTTCGGGCGTCATCGGCGATTCACCCTTGGGTGTGATCTTGCCTGCCAGAATATCGCCAGGCTCGACTTCGGCACCGATGTAGACGATCCCGGCTTCGTCGAGGTTGCGCAGGGCTTCCTCGCCGACGTTGGGAATATCGCGGGTGATGTCTTCCGGCCCAAGTTTGGTGTCACGCGCCATGACTTCGAATTCTTCGATGTGGATCGAGGTGAACACATCGTCCTTCACGATGCGTTCGCTGATCAGGATCGAATCTTCGTAGTTGTAGCCATTCCACGGCATGAACGCGACGAGCGTATTACGGCCCAGTGCCAGTTCGCCGAGTTCAGTCGAGGGACCGTCGGCAATGATCTGCTTGGCCGTGATCACGTCACCGACTTTTACCAGCGGACGCTGGTTGATGCAGGTGTTCTGGTTCGAACGCTGGAATTTCTGAAGCGTGTAGATGTCAACGCCCGAATGGCCGGAGTCGATTTCCCCAGTCGCGCGAATGACGATGCGGGTGGCGTCGACCTGATCGACGATTCCGCCGCGTTTGGCCGCAACCGCAGCGCCCGAATCGCGCGCCACGGTTTCTTCCATACCGGTGCCGACAAACGGCGCCTCGGCGCGCACCAAAGGCACCGCCTGACGCTGCATGTTCGAGCCCATCAGCGCGCGGTTGGCGTCATCGTTTTCCAGAAACGGAATAAGCGAGGCGGCGACCGAAACGAGCTGCTTGGGGCTGACGTCCATCAGGGTGATATTGTCGGGTATCGCCATCAGGAATTCGCCTGCCTGACGCGAGGAAACGAGTTCTTCGACAAAACCCTTGGTCGGGCTCAGTTCGGCGTTGGCCTGCGCGATCGTGTGCTTGGCTTCTTCCATCGCCGACAGATAAACGACGTCATCGGTCACTTTGTGGTCAACGACTTTGCGGTATGGCGTTTCGATGAAGCCATATTTGTTCACACGACTGAACGATGCCAGCGAGTTGATCAGGCCGATGTTCGGGCCTTCTGGCGTTTCAATTGGACATATACGACCATAATGCGTCGGGTGAACGTCGCGGACTTCGAAGCCTGCGCGTTCGCGGGTCAGACCACCTGGCCCGAGTGCCGAGACGCGACGCTTGTGGGTGACTTCGGACAGCGGATTGGTCTGGTCCATGAACTGCGATAGCTGCGACGAGCCAAAGAATTCGCGCACGGCGGCCACCGCTGGCTTGGCGTTGATCAGATCGTTGGGCATCACGGTCGAGACATCGACCGAGCTCATCCGCTCCTTCACGGCACGCTCCATCCGGAGGAGCCCAACGCGATACTGGTTTTCGAGCAATTCGCCGACCGAACGGACGCGGCGATTGCCGAGATTGTCGATATCGTCGATTTCGCCCTTGCCATCCTTCAGGCCGACGAGCGTCTTGACGACCGCCATGATGTCTTCGCGGCGCAGCGTGGTATGATCGTCGGGTGCATCTAGTTCGAGGCGCATGTTGAGCTTGACGCGGCCAACGGCCGACAGGTCATAACGGTCGGCATCGAAGAACAGCCCGGCAAACAGCGCTTCGGCGGTTTCGCGTGTCGGCGGTTCGCCGGGGCGCATGACGCGGTAAATGTCGCTGAGCGCATGGTCGCGGTCTTCGGCCTTGTCGACTTTCAGCGTGTTGCGGATCCACGGACCCGTGTTCACGTGATCGATGTCGAGCAAGACGATCGACCCGACGCCTGCCTTGTCGAGCAGCTCGAGGTTTTCGGCGGAAAGCTCATCACCGGCTTCAACGTAAATTTCGCCGGTGCTTTCGTTGATCAGGTCAACCGCCGAATAACGACCGAAGATTTCCTCGGTCGGGATCAGCAGCATTTCGAGGCCGTCTTTGGCGGCCTTGGTCGCCGCGCGGGGGCTGACCTTCTGGCCAGCAGCGAATACGACTTCGCCCGATTTGGCATCAACGACGTCGTACATCGGCTTCTGCCCACGCCAGTTTTCGCTGACATAAGGCACCTGCCATCCGCCGGGACCACGCACATATGTGACCGTCTTGTAGAATTCGGCGAGAATTTCCTCGGGCGTCAGGCCGAGTGCGAAGAGCAGCGCCGTGACCGGCAGCTTGCGCTTGCGGTCGATGCGGACGTTGACGATATCCTTGGCGTCGAATTCGAAATCGAGCCACGATCCACGGTAGGGAATGACGCGCGCGGCGAAAAGATACTTGCCGCTTGAATGTGTCTTGCCACGATCATGGTCGAACAGGACGCCCGGCGAGCGATGCATCTGCGATACGATGACGCGCTCGGTGCCGTTGATGATGAAGGTGCCGTTGTGCGTCATCAGCGGCATGTCGCCCATGTAGACGTCTTGCTCTTTGATATCGAGCACCGAACGGGTTTCGGTTTCGCTGTCCACTTCGAACACGATCAGGCGAAGCGTGACGCGCATTGGTGCTGCATAAGTAATCCCGCGCTGGCGGCATTCCTCGGTGTCGAACTTCGGATCCTCAAGGACGTAATCGACGAAATCAAGCTCGGCGGTGCCGGCGAAATCGCGGATCGGGAATACGCTGCGCAGCGTTTTTTCAAGGCCCGAGACATAGCCGATCGACGCATCCGAACGCAGGAACTGCTCATATGATTCGCGCTGGACTTCGATCAGGTTGGGCATCGCCACGACTTCGTGGATGTTGCCGAAAACCTTGCGAATGCGCTTTGAGAAAATCGCCGGAGCCGCTTGCGTTGCCATGGTCGTTCGTCGTCCTTGTGCGTCCAGGGGTTTGAAACCCCACGAAAAAAAGTGCGGGCCCCCGTGATAGGAACCGCACTGACAGCGTATGTAAACCTAACCAAAGCCCCCAATGCGTCGTGCCAGGTTCCGCCGAACCGGCATGTCCCGAGGGCGGGAAGGCGACCGTTATCGCCATGTGGCGAGGTGCGGTCGGGGATGTCGTATGGAGTACATATAGGGGGAGGGGGTGGGGATGGGAAGGGGGTATGTTGGGTTTAGCTACCGTTTTGAAGCCTTTTGGCTTGGACCTCGAGTGGCCGGTTTTTGTTGGCTTGCATCAAGTAGGGGCAGTGTGGTCGTCTTTTTCCGCCCCGGCGCAGCTTGAAGATCGATAACTGTAAACGATTTTGGCTGACCGTTTTCCCGAGTGACGATACCATCGACGGTGTAAGTCTGAAGGAGTGGATTTTTTGTTCCTTTGACCATCTTCTCTTTCAGCCTGCCAATCCCTTTCGCAAAGTAAATCGGCAACGCCTTGTCACTGACAACCTCGATAATGCCCTTGTCGCCGGTTTGCCCCTTTTCGCGTGCTGGTCCGCTATTGGCCTGTTGGAGGTGCAGGGTCACTTTGCGCATTAGCGTTGGCGCGTCATCGTGATTGACGTCAACAAGCCGCAGGAGTGACTTCTCATTTCCATGCCTGTCGGCGTTAATGAGAGCTCGATCGATTTCAGCGGATGAATAAAGTGCTTCGACTTCGACAGTCCGCTTCTTGGTTTGGCTGCTTATTCTGATCCGGGAAAATTCTAGTGACGCACCAGCTTTAGCTGACAGCGGTCGAACAAGCTCTGCGATTTCAGCGGCAATATTTCCAACGTCGTCAGGTTCCTCATCGCCAACAATCCGCGCCTTCAGGCCAGAAAATGTATCAATTGCACTCTTCATTAGTTTGGTGAAATCAGTGAGTGTAATTGCCGCGTTTAGTGCTTGCATCCCTTGACCGAGGAAAGGAATAAAAGGTTCTACAATTGCGATAATGCTGCCTGAACGTAATTCCGTTACGGCTAGCCGCTCCTCACCGTTGGTTGTTTTCGTGTAGATTTTGTCGATTGCATCAAAGCTCGCAGCGAGTTCACGAAGCGCGATTGGACCACCGGCATCGAACCGAAATTGGACAATTTCTTGATCGTATTGATTGTCATCTAAGACGATCGCTCGTTTAGCCATCACTTGTACCCCATCAAAGGCTAGACTGGGTGGTATCGGAAATTCAATTCGATTCAACGTATAACTGTGATCAAGCCGTAGCACCGCTGCCCGACCCTGATCCGTGATGGCCACTGTTGCTAACTATTATCCGTTCCGATAATCTCCGCTTAGGAGGCCCATCATGGCAAGCAGCGTCAATCTCGGACCCAAGCTCGAAGCGACGGTGGACAACCTCGTCAAAAACGGCCGCTACGGCTCTCGGAGCGAAGTGCTGCGCGAAGGGGTGCGGCTGGTCGAGGAGCGGGAGGAACGGCTGGTTCGGTTCGACGCCGAAATCCAAAAGGGCATCGACGATTTCGAGGCCGGACGTTTCAAGAGCATCGATGAAGTTTTTGACCGGCTTACGGCGAAGTATGAAGCGATGGTGGTGAAGGCAGCAGCGTGAACATCGACTTCGCCGATCAGGCGCTCGCCGATCTCGAGGACATCGCTGACCGTATCGCCGCTGATAATTCATTGCGGGCTATCAGCTTTGTTGCTGAACTTGTTGACCGGTGCCGGTCGTTATGGCCGCATCCTAATCGCTTTCCGGAAGTCAGCCAGATTGGCTATCGTCCGATCCGCAAGCTGACACATGGCGGGTATTTGATTTTCTACAGTGTCTCGCCAGAGCGCATCGAAATTCAGCGGGTTGTCCACGGCTCGCGCGATTGGGCGACGTCGATCTTTCCCCCACTGTTTTAACAAAAAAGGCGACCCCCTTTCGGGAACCGCCCTTGATCTAAATTGGCAAGGCATGGGCAAAACCCATACCGCCGGTCGGCACCAGTGTGCCGCCGTCCGGCCGTTCAGGGAGTCGCGGCCAAGGGAGACTTGGCCGTCGCCCCTTCCAGCTTACTTAAGTTCCACCGTCGCGCCGGCAGCAACCAGCTGTGCCATGACCTTGGTGGCTTCGTCCTTCGACACGCCTTCCTTGATCGCCTTAGGTGCTGCTTCGACAGCGGCCTTGGCTTCGGTCAGGCCGAGGCCGGTGATCGCGCGGACTTCCTTGATGACCGCGATCTTGTTGCCGCCGTCGCCCGTCAGGATGACGTCGAATTCGGTCTGCTCTTCAGCAGCAGGTGCCGCCGCTGCTGCAGGACCGGCAACCGCAACCGCAGCCGCTGCCGAAACGCCCCATTTTTCTTCAAGCAGCTTTGAAAGTTCAGCCGCTTCGATAACGGTCAGAGCCGACAGCGAGTCGACGATTTTGTTGAGATCAGCCATTTGTGTATTCCTTGAGTTTGTTGATTGTGAAACGAAAAACTATGCAGCTTCCTTGTCGGCATATGCCGCAAAAACACGGGCGAGTTGCCCGGCTGGTGCCTGAATGACTTGCACGATCTTGGTTGCCGGTGCTTGCACCAGGCCAATGATCTTGGCGCGCAGTTCATCAAGCGAAGGCAGCGTTGCCAATGCCTTCACGCCATTCACGTCGAGGAGCGTATCGCCCATCGCACCGCCAACGAGTTCGAACTTGTCGTTCGTCTTCGCAAATTCCACGGCTACCTTTGCGGCGGCCACGGGGTCGGTTGATGTCGCAAAACCCGTCGGGCCGGTCAGCATATCGCTGAGCGCGGCATAAGGGGTGCCCTCAATCGCGAGTTTGGCGAGCTTGTTCTTCGTGACCTTGAAACTGGCCCCGGCTTCGCGCATTTTCGTCCGCAGATCGGTCGTTTGCGCCACCGTCAGCCCGAGATTACGGGCGATGACGACAACGCCGACTGTGGCGAGGCTTGCGTTCAGACTGGTAACCAGATCGGACTTTTCAGTACGGTCCATGCCATTCTCCACGTGTTCAGACGCGCCAACATGACGCATCTGTTGAGCCGGAAAGGATCGCTGGATAGCGAGCCAATACGGCCCGCCCGAGGGGTCTGGTTACTCGACGCACCTTTTCAGATGCGGCAAAAACTGTTCCCCGTCTCGGCTGGACATTAAGAAGGCCGAACTGCCTTCACCAACTGTCTCGGACGGCCCCTTTGGCATCGCTGCCGTTAGGGTATTTCTGGCCAACTAGCGGCGTCGGCCTCAAAGTCAAGCAAAGTCATGCGGCGGCACCGCGCACAGACAGGGATATGACCACCCATTATGTGCCATTACATCGAATTCCTCTATCACCATAACCGAACCTTTCTGTTTCACGCGACAAATCCAAAGGTGTAGGATGAAGCCTTAATCGAGAGGAAATTGATGCCATGGCCGATTATGAAGACGATAAAGCCGCTGGTTGCCCCGTCCACAAGCCCAGCATGGCCCGTTCACTGTTGGGAAGGCAGAACAAGGACTGGTGGCCAGGCGCCTTACCGGTCGACATTCTTCATCAAGGCGGTGTGTCACCCGATCCGATGGGTGAAAACTTCAGCTACGCCGAGGCCTTCAAGAAAATCGACTATGCTGCGCTGAAGGCAGACCTGACGTCGCTGATGACTGATTCGAAGCCGTGGTGGCCCGCTGATTATGGTCATTACGGCCCGTTTATGATCCGCATGGCATGGCATGCCGCAGGGACTTACCGCACGGCAGATGGTCGCGGTGGTTCGAGTGCGGGGCAACAGCGCTTTGCGCCGCTGAATTCATGGCCGGACAACGGCAACCTTGATAAGGCACGTCGCCTGCTATGGCCGATCAAACAGAAATATGGGAGCCAGATCAGCTGGGCCGATTTGTTCATTCTCGCTGGCAACGTCGCCATCGAAAGCATGGGCGGACCCGTGTTCGGTTTTGGCGGTGGGCGTGCCGACGTGTTTGAACCCGAGCGCGACATCTACTGGGGTCAAGAAGAAAAATGGGTTAGTGACGGCGCGCTGACACGCATCCGTCCCGAAGACGAAGCCGATCTCGAAAACCCACTGGCAGCGATTCAGATGGGGCTGATTTACGTCAATCCGGAAGGGCCGGGCGGCAACCCCGATCCGCTGCAGTCAGCGCGTGACATGCGCACCACATTCGAGCGGATGGCCATGAACGATGAGGAAACCGTCGCGCTGACCGCCGGCGGCCATGCGTTCGGAAAAGCGCATGGTGCCAAGCCCGCCGAAACGTTCGGCCACAGTCCCGAATCTGAATCGATGGAGCGGCTCGGCTTTGGCTGGCTGCACGACACCAATGAAATAAATGAAGGCCGCATCACCACGTCGGGCATCGAAGGGGCATGGACACCAAACCCAACTGAATGGGGCGGCGACTATTTCCGGCTTCTGTTTAAATATGATTATGAACTGGTCACCAGTCCCGCTGGCGCAAAGCAATGGCAGCCGGTCAATCCGGATCTCGAAGACATGGCCCCCGATGCACGTGATCCGTCGAAGAAAGTGCCGACGATGATGACGACGGCGGATATGGCGCTCAAGATGGATCCGGCATACCGTGCCATTTCCGAGCGTTTCCGCGACAACCAGGCTGAGCTTGACGATGCGTTCGCGCGCGCCTGGTTCAAGCTGTGCCACCGCGATATGGGACCGAAGATCCGTTATCTCGGACCAGAAGTGCCGGCCGAAGATCTGATCTGGCAGGATCCAATTCCGGCGGGCCTCGTGCAATCTGATGCCGATTATGCTGCATTCAAATCGAAAGTGCTGGATAGCGGCTTGACCATCGCCCAGCTCGTCAAGACTGCTTGGGCGTCTGCATCGACATATCGCAAGTCCGATCATCGTGGCGGTGCCAACGGTGCGCGCATTGCCTTGGCGCCCCAGAAGGATTGGGCGGTCAACGAGCCCGCCGAATTGGCGACCGTTCTGGGTAAGCTCAACGAACTGCGCGGATCGATCTCGTTGGCGGACGCGATCGTGCTGGCGGGAACGGCGGCGGTCGAAAAAGCGGCAAAGGATGCCGGATTTGTTGTTGTAGTGCCGTTCGCCGGCGGTCGCGGCGATGCGACTCAGGACTGGACTGACATCGAAAGCTTCGAGCCGCTTGAGCCCAAAGTTGACGGATTCCGCAATTATCTGTCGACAAAGCAGTCCGTAAAGACCGAAGAGCTTTTAATCGACCGGGCGGCATTGCTGGGATTGTCTGCACCCGAAATGACGGTGTTGATTGGCGGGTTGCGGGCGATGGGGGCAACGCATGGCAACAGCGCGCACGGCGTGCTGTCCAACCGGGTCGGACAGCTGACCACCGATTTCTTCGTCAACCTGCTCGATATGGACACCTTCTGGGAACCCGTTGAAGGCAGTAACGAAGAATCGTTTGTGGGCTACGATCGCGGTGGTCGCACGCCGCGCTGGAAAGGCACGCGCGCTGATCTGGTGTTTGGCTCAAACTCGCAATTGCGGGCGACAGCCGAAGTCTACGCCGAAAAGGGCCACGAAGAAAAGTTCGTGCGCGACTTCGTGGCGGCATGGGTGAAAGTCATGAATGCAGATCGTTTCGATCTCGCATAAGGCTTCAACGAGCGTTCAATAAGAAAAGGGCCGGGGAAACCCGGCCCTTTTCTTTGTCTGCGTAAGACGATCGAGTGTTACGCGGTAACTTCTGCCACGTCGATCTTGATGCCCGGGCCCATCGACGAAGACATTGCAATCTTCTTCAGATATTTCCCCTTGGCTCCCGTTGGCTTGGCTTTCGACACCGCATCGACCAGCGCATCGAAATTGGCGCGGAGGTCTTCAGCGGTGAACGATGCCTTGCCGATACCCGAATGGATGATCCCGGCCTTTTCGACGCGATACTCAACCTGACCACCCTTGGCGGCCTTCACGGCCTCGCCGACGTTCATCGTCACGGTGCCGAGCTTGGGATTGGGCATCATGCCCTTTGGTCCCAAAATCTTGCCGAGACGACCAACGAGACCCATCATGTCGGGCGTCGCGATGCAGCGGTCGAAATCGACCTTGCCGCCCTGCACGATGTCGAGCAGGTCTTCGGCACCAACGACGTCGGCACCGGCTTCGCGGGCTTCGTCAGCCTTCGCACCCTTGGCGAACACGCCGACGCGGACGGTTTTTCCCGTGCCCTTGGGCAACGTCACGACACCACGAACCATCTGGTCGGCGTGACGCGGATCTACGCCGAGCGCCAGTGCGACTTCGATGCTTTCGTCGAACTTCGACGTTGCGTTCGCCTTGGCGATGGCAATGGCTTCGTCGATGCCATGCAGTTTTTCGCGGTCAACGAGTGCGTGGACCTTTGCGCGTTTTGTCAACTTTGCCATGTCTTAGCCCTCCACCACTTCGAGGCCCATTGCGCGGGCGCTTCCTTCGATGATCCGCGTTGCCGCTTCCATGTCGTTGGCGTTCAAATCTTTCATCTTCAGCTCAGCGATCTCGGTCAGTTTTGACCGTGCGATCTTTCCGGCGCTCACCTTGCCGGGTTCTTTCGAACCCGACTTCAGATTAGCGGCTTTCTTGATCAGGAAGCTGGCAGGTGCAGACTTGGTGACGAACGAAAAGCTGCGGTCCGCAAAAACGGTGATCACCGTCGGGATCGGCATGTTCTTTTCAATTTCGCTCGTCGCGGCGTTGAATGCCTTGCAGAATTCCATGATGTTCACGCCGCGCTGGCCCAGTGCGGGTCCGATCGGCGGGGACGGATTTGCGGCACCCGCAGGCACCTGCAACTTGATATAACCCGTAATCTTCTTGGCCACTTACTCACCCTTTCTCAGGTTTAGCGGTACAAACGGCCAGATTGGCCTCCCGCAGTTACTTCGAGCGTTCTACCTGCTCGAATTCCAGTTCAACCGGGGTCGCCCGGCCAAAAATACTAACGCTGACTTTGACGCGAGAACGGTCGAAATCCAGTTCTTCGACAATGCCATTGAAACTTGCAAACGGGCCGTCGAGCACCTTGACGCTGTCGCCGATTTCATAATCGACCTTGATTTTGGTCTTGGGCGCAGCGGCGGCTTCTTCCTTGGTGTTCAGGATGCGCGCAGCTTCGGCTTCCGATATCGGCTGAGGTTTGCCCATCGAACCGAGGAAGCCTGTGACCTTCGGCGTGTTCTTAACAAGGTGATAGACGTCGTCGTTCATGCTCAGCTTGGCGAGAACATAACCGGGAAAAAACTTCTTTTCCGACTGAACCTTTTTGCCGCGCCGCACTTCTGTGATGGTTTCGGTCGGTACTTCGACTGATTCAACCAGCGTTTCGAGCCCGAGGCGTGTCGCGTCGGCCATGATGGCATCGCGGACTTTGTTTTCGAAGCCCGAATAAGCGTGAATGATGTACCAGCGTGACATTTGTTCGTTATCCTACCAGCGCCATCAGCGACTTGACGATCGCGCCGAACGCCGAATCAAGGCCGAAAAAAAAGATGCTCAGTACAACGGTCATGATGACGACCATGATGGCGGTCATCATCGTTTCGCGGCTCGACGGCCAGACGACTTTCGCTGTCTCGGCGCGCACTTGCCGAATGAATTCGCCTGGGGTCGTCTTTGCCACGGTGTTTCAGTTCCAAATCTGTTTGCTGACAGCCGCCCAGCCCCAGTAAGACTGGGAAGCCGAATTGCTACTATCGCGAAGCTCAGCGCATAGCGGTGTTGTAAGTGCTATGCAAGCCGTGGACACGGCCTGGCAGGAGTGAGGGGACTCGAACCCATGACCCTCGGTTTTGGAGACCGATGCTCTACCAACTGAGCTACACTCCTGTGCGCTGGCTGGTGGGTCTTAGCGAAAGCGCAGCAACGCTTCAAGCCACCGCGCGGTCGGTATCGAACAACAACCGGGCTTCGCTGGCGGGCATCGGGCGACCAAAGAGGTAACCCTGAACCTTGCGGCAGCCGAGGCGCTTGATTACTTGCAGTTCAGCATCGGTTTCGACGCCTTCGGCCGTCGTGCTCATGTTGAGGCTGCCTGCCATCGCGACGACGGCGCGGACGATCGCAACAGACTCGGGAACGTTTTTGGCGGCGCCCTGAACAAACTGACGGTCGATCTTGATCGTGTTGAACTTGCACTTCGACAAGTAACCGAGCGACGAATAGCCCGTCCCGAAATCGTCGAGCGCTAGTCGCACACCGAGTGCCAGCAACTGATCGAGGACGGCGACCGCACCGGTGCCTTCGCGCATGAAGACACTTTCGGTGACTTCCAGCTCCAGACGATGCGGCGGCAGGCCGCTGTGTGATAGTGCCGAAATCACCGACGTGACAAAGCTAGCGTCCGTCAATTGTTCGGCAGAGACATTGACGGCGACACGAACGGTATCGGGCCAGCGCTTGGCTTCGGCACAGGCCGTGCGCAACACCCATTCGCCGATAGGGCCGATTAGGCGCGCATCTTCGGCGACAGGAACGAAGCGGGCAGGGCTGACGTTGCCGAGCTCAGGATGATTCCAGCGTAATAGTGCTTCGAATCCTTCGATCATGCCGCTGTCGACGCTGACGACGGGTTGATAATGCACAAGGAACTGGTTGTTTTCGAGCGCCTTGCGCAACGCGATTTCAAGCACGCGTCGTTCTTCGGCTTCCTGATGAAGCTGTGGTTCATAGGCATTATGCGAACCACCGCCTTGGTCCTTTGACCGGTAGAGCGCGAGGTCAGATGACCGGATCAGCATTTCGACCGAGCGACCATCGCGTGGGCCAACAGCGGTCCCGATTGACGCGCCGATATACAGCGTGTGCTGATCGACTTCATAGGGTTTCGACAAGGCTTCGATGATGCCGCGGGCCAGTCGCTCGAGCTTGTTGTGGTCGCTGGCATCAAACACGACGACGCCAAATTCATCGCCTCCAAGACGGCCGCACATGTTGCGACCGTCCATCATCGATTTCAGGCGATCGGCAACGCGCGTCAGCAAACGGTCGCCAACGGGATGGCCGAGCGTATCGTTTACCGCCTTGAACCGATCGAGATCGATCATCATGAATGCGCATTTCCCGCGCCAGCGATCGGCTTCGGCCATCGCTTCGCTTAGGGCTTCGGTTACCTGTAAGCGGTTCGGCAGGCCGGTGAGCGTATCAAAACGAGCCATATGATTGATCTTGTCGGCACTACGGCGTTGCGCCGTGACGTCGGAACCCACACCGCGGAAACCGAGAAATGAGCCGCGATCATCATAGCGTGGCGATGCCGACAACTCCCACCAGTGTACTTCATTCTGGATGGTGACAGGCAGGATCAGATCGGAGAAGCTCTCGCGCTTTTTCAGTTTCTCAGCAAGTTCACGAAGTCCGGCAGAGAAATTGCCGGCTTCCCAAGCGTCGCCCGCCAGAATCTGGAGAAGCGGCTTGGTTTCGAGCGTTTCGGTATCGACTCCCAAAGCAAATGCGAACCGCGAGCTGACGTGCGTCAGACACTTCGATGCGTCGGTCTGCCACATCCAGTCGCCGCCCGAGTCGTCGAATTCGCGGAGCAGCAGGCTGACCACTTCGGTTTTCTCGGCAAGCGCGAGGCCAGCGGCTTCGTGGATAACAAATGTTCGGCCTGCAAAGAGGCAGCACCCTGTAAGCCCAATCGTAAACAAGCCTCCCGTCGCGGCAACCCACGGCAGGTGAAGCGTCCACGCCATCGTCGATACCGATGCCCCGAGGACAGTCAGATAGAATGCCGTAGCAAGCGGCGCGGCCGACATGCCAAATGCTGCTGCCGCCATCATTGACGTAACCGCTGCCCAAATGAGCATCAGTTCGCCTGGACCACAATATTTGCCGAACAAGAGCGGTAGCGCACCCCAGCCGACACCGATCGCCGTCGACCACAGCGTTTCGCGATGCAATTCGCGCAGGGTCGCCGTTTGATACTGCCAAGTTCGATAGCGGAGTTTGTGAAACGCAGACAGCGTGACAAGCAATCCGAGTCCGATCGCCCATGCACCCAAATGGAGCAAAGGTACTTTTTTCACCAAGACCGCGACGATGCCCGCAATCCCGAGCAGGTTGGTCATCAGACGCACCGGTGCCAGCCGCTGAATGACATTGATCTGTTCGGCGCGCACACGTCCCCAATCGGCATCCTTGGGTTCGACAAGGCCGAGCACAGTGCGCCAATCAGGCACTGTCGACGCAGAGGCGGAAATAGCAATTGGTTTCGACACAGACCGGCCATTAACGCCGATAAGTTAGCGTATCGTAATCAACCCGTTATTTAATTTTGGTCATGCCGCCAGCGCATAGGGCTGAATTTCGCCCGAAAGATACTGGTTGCGCGCTTTCGCGCGGCTCAGCTTGCCAGAGCTTGTTCTCGGCAAGGTCCGCGGCGGCACGAGTTCGATGACACAATTCATGCCTGTAATCGAGCGAACCTTGTCGCGAATCACATCGCGCAGTTTCGTTCGCTCGGCTTCATCAGTGGTGCGGCATTGGACGAGTACGGCTGGTGTTTCCTCGCCGCACGGCGTCGTGACGGCAAATGCAGCGATGTCACCCGACTTGAATCCCGGCAGTTGCTCGACGGCCCATTCAATGTCCTGTGGCCAGTGGTTTTTGCCATTGATGATGATCATGTCCTTGGCGCGACCGACAATGTATATGTAACCATCTGACATATAACCCATATCACCGGTATCGAGCCAACCATCCTTCATACACGCAGCCGTGGAAACGTCGTCACGGAAATAGCCTTCCATGATTGATGGGCCAGAAGCCCAGACTTTGCCAATCGCGCGTTCCGAAACGACACCACCATTATCATCGCGGACTTCAACAGCCATGTCCTTGACCGGTTTGCCGCAGTTGACGATGGCACGATAACGCCGGGGACGACCATATTCCGCGGTGTCACCTGAAAGTTCGGTTTCTTCGACCAGCTCAACGACGATGCCTTCGCCGGGCGGCATGATCGAAACGGCCAATGTTGCTTCTGCCAGTCCGTAACTTGGCAGGAATGCGGAAGCCTTAAACCCTGCGGCGCTGAAAGAATCCACAAAGGCCTGCATGACGTCAGGGCGGATCATGTCAGCGCCGTTGCCGGCAACGCGCCAGCGTGACAGATCGAAGCGATCCGCCGGGTGGCTCTGGCTTGAGATGCGACGCGAGCAAATATCGTAGCCAAAGGTTGGCGAATAGCTGAGCGTGGTTCCCTTATTACGGCTGATAAGGTCGAGCCAGGCGAGTGGACGACGCGCAAAATCTTCGGTTTTCAGATAGTCCGTAGATACCTGGTTCGCGACCGGGGACAGCAAGCAGCCGACGAGCCCCATATCATGATACCATGGAAGCCATGAGACGCAGCGATCCTCGGGTTGCAAATCCATTCCGTGCGAATGCGCCGACAGATTGTTGAGCAAAGCGTGATGCGTCACGGCAACCCCATGCGGAAAGCGCGTCGACCCGCTCGAATATTGCAAATAGGCGATATCTTGTGGGCGCGCGGTCGGAAGATCGGCGCTTGATTGCGTCCGCGTTGCAAAGGTTTCCCAATCCATCGCGATTGTTCCGGCCTGCGTCGCCGCGTCGCTCGCCATGGCACCGAGTTCGCCGGGGTGCAGCAGCAGAGCAGGATCCGCACTCTTCATCTGCACTGCCAGCTGGTCGATGTATGACTCGCGACCACCGAACGACGTGGGCAATGGCAAGGGGACGGGCCAGGCACCGGCATAGATACATCCGAAGAACAGGGCAGCGAACTCTGGCCCGGTTTCGGCGATCAGCGCGACACGGTCATGCGGCTTCAGCCCATAGGCGATCATGCGCCGCGCCATCGCAAGGGCGTCATTACGCATTTCGGAATAAGGATAGGCCCGCGCCAGATTGCCGCGTGGATCGTGAAAGTTTAGTCCGCGTTTACCGCGTGCGGCATAATCGAGAGCATCGCCCAACGTGTCGAAATCAGAAAATCGTCGCGGCAGACCATCAGAAGTGGCCGTAGGATTCGAGGACGTCTGAGGTCTGTCGATCACTTGCTGCAAAACAAACGCTCCAAATGGCTACCCGCTTTTCCGGTCTCGTTACGGACGGTTATTTTTACCCAATCCCGCGCGACTGTGGCACAATCGTGGCGCATGTCTTCTAACCGTCACACCAAAATACGCAAACCGCTTGATCCCGATGCGCTAAATCGTCTCGCGCTACACTATGTCGGGCGCTACGCGACGACGTGCGCCAAGCTCGCGACCTATCTGCGGCGCAAAGTTCAGGAACGGGGATGGGCCGAAGATTCGCCTGCCGACATTGATGCTGTTGTCGCTCGCTGCGCAGCACTCGGATATGTCGATGATCGAGCATTCGCCGAAACCCGGGCGGCATCGCTGGCGCGGCGCGGTTATGGCGTGCGTCGGATTGGTGCTGCATTACAGTTCGCGGGAATTGCGCGCGATATTGCAGCCGACGTCATGCCCGATGATGCGGTGGCGCTGAAAGCCGCTGAAACCTATGCTCGGCGAAAACGGGTAGGCGCGTATGGCCCGGTGATTTCAGACCCCAAACTCCGCCAACGACAATTTTCGGCGATGCTTCGTGCTGGTCACAGCTTCGACCTTGCCAAGCTGTTTACTAGTGCGGTATCCG
>JAYUQI010000017.1:0-5724 GCA_043756805.1 Sphingomonas sp. | reverse complement strand
TTTCGCCGGCATCCGCTTGGTCGATGTCCCCGCGTTTGTCGTCGCACAGATGATCGGCGCAACTCTAGGGTATGGTGTCAGCGGTTGGCTGATTTCGGAGGAACGAGCATGAAAGCCACCATCTATCACAACCCCGCCTGCGGGACGTCGCGCAAGACGTTAGCGATACTTCAGGAAGCACACGGCGTCGACCTGACCGTGATCGAGTATTTGAAAAACCCGCCCGGCCGCGATCGCCTCGTCGCGATTTATGCGAAGGCTGGCATGACCCCGCGCGCGGGCATGCGCATTCTGGGGTCGCCTGCCGAGCAACTCGGCCTCACCGATCCGTCGGTGAGCAACGACGCAATTCTCGATGCGATGGTCGCGCACCCCATCCTGATCAACCGGCCGCTGGTCGAAACCGAAAAAGGTGTCCGCCTCTGCCGCCCGCAAGATGTGGTGCGCGAAATTCTTTAGGCAGCCACTGCATATATCGGGGTGCGACGACGCAGCGTTGAGCCGACCAGCATGAAACCAAAGACCATCATCGCCCAAGTGCCGGGTTCGGGCACCGCCGCCAAGAAAACCTGACTCTGGTTCGTCCGCGAATAGAGCAACCGCGCGGTGTGCGTGGTCGAGACGTTCCAGCTCGACAGATTGGCGAGATAGCTGTTCGCCAGCGTTCGTGCTGCACCGCCGGTGCCGCCGGTCATCCAGAATGCGCCCTGATTGGCCCCGCTGTTGACGTTAAGCGTCGCCCCGGTTTCGAAAACAATTTCCCACATTGCCATCTGCACAGCAGCAGATTGATCCGCAGTCGCAGGGCTGGTGTTGGCCAGCAGCTTGTTGATGTTCGTCGCTTTTGCACCTGAAAACAGAGTTGAGAGCGGTGCGACTGTGAAAGTGCCGGGCACCGTCAATGCGTGGAGAATATCCACGCAATAGGTCATAAAGCTCGCCGACCCACCCGTCGTCAGGTTCGTGCCCGTCAGCTTGAATTCGCCAGCACGAACACCACTACCATTAAACGGGCTGCCCGCATAATGCATCGTGCCGGTCTGTGATCCAACTGGAAATGCATAATTTGTGATCTTGATCGTCGTCGCGGCATGCGCGGCGACAGGTGCCATAATTGCAGCCGCAACGGCGGCTGCCAACGTAAAACGCTTCATATCCAAAACCCCCAAAGGAAACGATGCGACTCGTTTGTTCTGATGCTGGAATGGGGCATCAGGTCGATTGAGTCAGCCCTAACAAAGGGTTAACAAGAAGCCTGAGGGTTAACGTCCTGAACTGGAACGCTATATGGTAAACCTGTGATACGTATCCTTAAATGGCTGATAATTGCGGTTTTACTCGCGATTGTCGTTGGCGCAGTCGCCTATTGGACTCCAGACACTGATGCAGCGGCGATGCGCGCCAAATATGGTGGCCCGCCGTCGCAATATGTCGATCTCGGCAATGGCCTTACGGTCCATTTGCGCGACGAAGGGCCACGCGATGCACCGGTCATTATATTGCTGCATGGATCGAATTCGTTTCTCCAGACGTGGGACCGCTGGACGATCCTGCTGAAGCCAAACTATCGCGTCATCCGCTTCGATTTTCCGGGGCATGGGCTGACCGGTGACTATCCCGCCCATGACTATTCGCATGCTGCCTTTGCCGACATCGTCGACCGCGTCACGGCGAAGTTGGGTGTGACGCGGTTCACGCTTGCAGGAAATTCAATGGGCGGCAATGTCGCTTGGGTCTATGCCCACAAGCATCCCCAAAAGCTGACCGGCCTTGTGCTCGTTGATGCAAGCGGCCAGCCCGAGCCCGAACCGCAAGACTTGCCGCTGGGGTTTCGGATTGCGCAAACGCCCGTGCTGCGCGACGTGATGCTTCACATCACGCCACGCTCGATTATTGAACAGGGTCTTCGAAAATCAGTCACCAACCAAGCCGTTGTCACGCCCGCAAACATTGACCGTTATTGGGAATTGTTGCGCTATCCCGGCAACCGGCAGGCGACGATCGACCGTTTTGGGACACCACGCGAGACCCCCGTTGTTGATATGCCGACGTTAGCAGTTCCTGCGCTCATTTTGTGGGGCGCTGACGACAAACTTATCCCTGCGTCCTCTGCTGCATGGTTCAAAGCGCAGATTCCCAATGCAAAAATGATCATCTATCCCGCTGTGGGACATCTGATGATGGAAGAAATTCCAGAGAAGAGTGCCGCCGATCTCTCGAACTGGCTCGCCAGCCTGCCTTCGCCGCGCTAGTTTCGCGGGCATGGCGACAATTGCAGTCTATAGTTTGAAAGGGGGTGTGGGCAAAACGACGCTCGCCGTAAACCTTGCCTGGAGCGCCGCCACACAATCCTCGCGACAGACCTTGCTCTGGGATCTCGATCCGCAAGCCGCATCGAGCTTTTTGGTCAGCAGCGGCGGTCCCAAAAAGGACATGGCACAAGCTGTCTTCGCGAAGGATGTCGCACCACAAAAACTGATCACGTCGACTGCGATTGAGCGTCTCGACCTGCTCGCCGCCGACACGAGTTTGCGTGGACTGGACCAGCTTTTCTTTTCGCTCGGTAAGCGAAAGCGTCTGTCGAAGCTGATCGAAACACTCGAAAAAACCTATGATCGCATCATCCTCGACTGCCCACCGGGATTAACGGAAACCAGCGAGCAAGCGATGCGCGCTGCCGATCTGATCCTCGTGCCCGTGATCCCCTCCCCGCTGTCGCGCCGCGCGCTTGACGATGTCGTGGCCTTCCTTGACCGCGAGCACGGCGGTCATGCGCCGATTCTTCCCGTTTTCTCGATGGTCGACCGGCGGCGACTGCTTCACAAGCAGGCCCTCGAGGCGGATCCGAAATGGCCCGTAATTCCAATGGCCAGCGCGATCGAACAGATGACCGTGCACCGCCTGCCAGTGGGCGAGTTTGCCGGCAAAACAACCGCAGGTGAGGCATTTGCGGCACTATGGATCGGGATCGAGCGCAAATTATCGCGCATCAAGGCACAATGACAGCACCGCTCGACCCTGACTTGCTGTTGCGCGCCTATACGGTCGGCGTCTTTCCGATGGCCGACGCCCGCGATGCCAAATCGGTCTATTGGGTCGAACCAAAGACTCGGGCCATCCTCCCGCTTGGTGGCTTTCATTTGTCGAAGTCGCTCCGGAAAACATTGCTGTCCGACCGTTTCGAAACCACCGCGAACAAGGCGTTTGGATCGATTGTCGCGCTTTGCGCCGAATCGGCTGAAGACCGCCCCTCGACGTGGATCAACGATCAGATCGAAAGTGCCGTTGCAAAGCTGCATCGCCTTGGTCGCGCCCATTCTATCGAAACATGGCTCGAGGGTGAGCTTGTCGGCGGGCTTTACGGGATCGCGCTGGGTCGCGCCTTCTTCGGCGAATCGATGGTCAGTCGCGTTACCGATGCTTCGAAAGTTGCGCTTGCCCATCTTGTCGCGCGCCTCCGCATTGGCGGATTCACGTTGCTCGATTGCCAATTCATGACACCGCATCTTGCATCACTCGGCGCGATCGAGATCAGTCGAAAGAACTACATTGTGTTGCTGGACTCGGCACTGGCGTCGACCGACGGCGACGACGGCACAGGCGATTTCCTTGCCTTTGGTCGCGTTGGCTCGTCTGAATCGCTGCCTGACATTACCACGGTATCAGGGCCAATGTCGGGATGGTCCATTTTGCAGGCTTTGACCCACACGTCATAGATCGGATGCTCGACGACGTTCAGCGACGGCGTTTCCTTGTAAAGCCAGCCCGAAAAAACCTTGCGCCATTTGGTGTCGGCGCCGCGCACGATCAACTGCACGAATCCGCCTGTCAGTTGCTCGCGCTCCCAAGGTTCGGTCTGCTCGCATGCCTTTAGACGGACGACAGCATAACCGATACGCACCGCCTCCCCCGGCTTTATCTTAAGATCACGCGACAAACCATTGCGTTTATTTAAAATACCCAGCGTTGCTTCACGCTCCGCCATTGGTGTCGCCTTGCGTGTCGATGGTGAACGTGGCTTGGGCGGCTCGCTGTCTTCAGCTGCGGCAATCGGTGCATCACGACCGCTACCCAGAAGAGCGCCCTGAATCGCCGGGGCTGCGGCGGCAAGGCCAAAAAGCGCAATGGCGCCACCGATCCACCACGCCTTTGTCATGCAGCGTCAGGGCTCCAAGCCTCATAATCGCCGGTTGCCGCGGCACGCTTGCCTCCTGATTCGAGCGCACCGGCGGGACGATATGCTTCGGCGGTGCCGGTCTTATTTGCCCGCGCTTCTTTCTCCCATCGACGCACCGGCGGCAGGCTCGCGTCAGGCAGCCCATCGACCTGATGGTGCAACCAGCCATACCATTCAGGCGGCACGCGGCTTGCATCATTGGCACCATTGTAAATAACCGAGCGACGCAGGCGGCCATCGGGCATCGCCTTACCTTCATAATAGACATTACCGAGCGCATCTTCACCCCGGCGCGCTGCATTGCGCAGGCCGATAAGTGTGCCGATGGTGGCACCGTTCCACCATGTAAATATTTTACCGAGAATAGCCATGAAAGCCCAATTAGGCGCGGGCAGCTTTTTGCGCAATTCCTATCGCGGCCATTCTACTTTTGCATTTTCGGTAATGCCGAGTTCTGCGGCCCGCCCACCGGCAATTTCGAGCACAGCAGCAACGGGCTCATCAACGCCAATGGGTTCGAGCGAATAAGGTATTGTGTTCTCGACCAGCCTCGCGACGCTGCCGTCCGCCCGAATAAAAAACCAGTCCTGCGAGGCCGGACAGTTCTTCATCCAGAAACTCGCCGCTCGCGGCGGATCCATCGGAAAAATCATGCCGCCGTCAGGCGCGATGCGCGTGCGGAACATCAAACCACGCGCTTGTTCGGCGGGTGTCCGCGCAACTTCAATTTCAAAACGATGCGCCTTGCCCGCCGACGTTATCGTGACGGGCACAGTGCGTGCCGCAGTGGCAACATCGGCAGTGCCAGCGCGACAACCCGAAAGTCCGGCAAACACAAGAGCGCTAGCAATCAGCAGTTTCGACCGAATCAAAGTGGCTCTACCTCAGCAACCAGGGCACCCTTTTCACCCGGCGTTATGCGCACTTGCAAGTTCTGATCGGGCAAAACCTCGACAATGCCGGCGCGGCGCAAAGTTTCCATGTGCAGGAAAATATCGTCGCCGCCGCTGTCGCGCACCACGAACCCATAGCCTTTCAGTCGGTTAAACCACTTGACGCGCACAAGCTCTATTGGCCCTGCACTATCCATTGATGCCCTGGGATCCCGCGCTGGTCGATTGCGTGGGTACGGTTCGGGGTCGGGCCCGATTGCCGTTGACGCATCGATGGACAGAATGGCACTCGCCTGTAGTCCGCGTGGTCCGCGCACGGCATCGCATTCGACCGTGGCCCCTTCTGGCAAGACCCGGCGACCATGATCGCGCAGCTGCGAAAAATGGACCAGCACATCGCCTGCATCGGTCGCGACAAAGCCAAAGCCGCGCGTGGCGTCAAACCATTTGACCAGACCAGACAGGCGTTCGGGTGCCGCAATATGGCCATCCGTATCTGTATTCTGATGCTCGGCCACGGCATTATTATCCCGGCCAACCGTAAGCGACTTCATGTCACCACCCCCGCAGCGCATATAACATTATTTTATTTTGCGACGCGGCAATGATTCAATTGTCATCACTCTCTGTGTTATCGGATACCGCACTAGTAAA
>JAYUQI010000016.1:0-5731 GCA_043756805.1 Sphingomonas sp. | reverse complement strand
TGTCGTTTGATCATCGACCCCTCCGATCATTTCCAATTGTTGAATTAACTCCCGCAGACGCACTCCGACCAACTGCCGTTCCAACCAAGGTGGCCAGTACGGGCCGTCCACGCATCTGCGCTTTCAACTTAGCGCCGCTGCCCTTGCCTTTGCTCATGGCGGCGCGGCGGCCGTTTTCGGCAATTGCGGCAATCATATTGGGCGGCAGAGTCGCGCGAACGGCATCGAGGATCACATCCTCCAGCGGCTGCGTCGCATCGCCACTGCTTTGCTCACCGGGCTCTGAATCTTCGGGCAGCGCATCGGGCGCCTCGGCAGTCGGCGGAAACTGTGTCGCACGCGGGACAAGGACGAGGCGGATGGCAAGGATGAGATCATCTTCGGTGACAGTGTTGCGCGCATCGAATAGCGCCGCCGCTTTGGCAGCGCGCAGGGTGAGCAGCGCGCCACGGGCGGACCTCACGCCTAGCGATGTCGCGGCGGACGCGATGGCTTGCAGGGCGTGATCGCTCACACCGCAGTCCTGAGCTTGTCGAAGGACGGTTCGCGCATCTAACCGTCCTTCGACAAGCTCAGGACTGCGGGCGTTACTCAGTTCAAACCAAAACGCCAGCCGCTCGGCCAGCACATCGGGCGCGCGTTCGTCCTCCACCCCGTCATCGAGCAACGCCAGCAGGAACCGTGCGTCACCCTGCCGCCGCATGCCGTCTCGTTCGGCGATCACCACACCGGCGTCCATGACAGCAGCGATCCGGCTCGCAATGCCATCGTCGAGCCGCTCGGCCATCGGCACGACCACCAGCCCGCCGTCAGCCTCGGCCAGCAATCCCTTGCGCGCCACCGGCCGATCCGACGCCAGCGTCGCGGCAAGATCAAGCCCGCCGAGCAAGCGCTCGTCATCGATATGGACCGGGATTTTGCGAACCGTCCGACCCGCTGCCATCGCCGCGATTACGGCATCGCGCACGGGACCATCACCACCGCGCAATACTATCCCGCCCAGCCCGGGGTCGATCGCGCAGAGTTGCGCCGCGATCAGCGCATCGTCGATCACCCGAAAAGCTCGTCCATCGCGCGCTCGATCCGCGCGGTCGATCCGGTTTCATCAAGCACATTGCGGCGCAACCGGTGCCTGAGCGCCAGCGGCGCGACCGAGACCAGATGCTTTTCGGTCACCAATTCCTTGCCATCCAGCGCCGCCTGCGCCCGCGACGCGCGCATCAGCGTCAGTTCGCCACGCAAGCCGTCTGCGCCAACCGCGATGCACAGTTCGGATGCGCGGCGCAGCACGGTATCGGGCATTTCGACATCGGGCAGCAGTGCTTTTGCCTTGGCGATTTGTTTAATCGTCTTCTTTTCCGCTTTTGCCCAATCCGCCACGAAAGCCGCACCATCGCGCTCGAACGCATCACAGCGGCGCAGCACTTCGACGCGGCTGTCGAGATCCTGCGGCGTCCGCACTTCGACTGACAGACCAAACCGATCAAGCAGCTGCGGGCGCAACTCGCCTTCTTCGGGATTGCCGCTGCCCACGAGCACGAAGCGCGCGGGGTGTCGTACGCTCAACCCTTCGCGCTCGACGACATTCTCGCCCGACGCCGCGACATCAAGCAGCAGGTCGACGATATGATCCTCGAGCAGGTTGATTTCGTCGATGTAAAGAAACCCGCGATCTGCCTTCGCCAGCAGTCCGGGCTCGAACGCCTTCTCGCCCGCGCCAAGCGCGCGTTCCAGATCAAGCGCGCCGACCACGCGGTCTTCGGTCGCGCCCAGCGGCAGATCGACAAACGGCACCGCCATTTTCTTGCCATCGTCGCCCGTAATCGGCGGCAGCAATGCAGCAAGTGCACGAACGGCTGTCGATTTGCCTGTCCCGCGGTCGCCAAAAACCATGACGCCACCAATGCGCGCATCGACCGCCGCGATAAGCAGCGCGCGCTTCATTTCGTCCTGGCCGACGATGGCGGAAAACGGGAAAGCGACACGCATTAACCGCTATCTGTCACAGCAGCGTGACACCCCGCAAGTCCGTTATTTTGGACAGGTTCAGACGAAGCCGAGATTGCGCGTCGAATAATTACCGATGTTGGGCAAGACCGTCGACATCTGCGAATCACTGACCCCGAACCAGCTCGCCAATGTTGCCGCATATTGATCGACCGAAGTCGTCGGCAAAAGCCGTCCTTGGCCCACATCGTCAGGACCGTTATTGGCGAGGACGGGCGATTTACCGTAGATCTGCTTGCCTTTGACGGCACCACCCATGATGAAATGGCTGCTGCCCCAGCCATGATCCGATCCGTCGTTGTTGTTGACGATCGACCGCCCGAAATCCGATCCCGTGAACAATGTCACCTTGTCGGCAATGCCAAGCTCGACTGTCGTGTCATAAAACGACTTCAGAGCTTCAGCGAGCGTCGCCAGCAATAGTGGCTGCCGCGTGCTAAGATTGCTGTGGAGATCGAAGCCGCCTTGTGACACGAAAAACACTTGCCGTTTGGCACCAAGTGCCTGACTCGACGCAATCATCCGCGCACAAAGTTTAAGCTGCACTGCCAGCAAATTATGCCCATTCCACGGTGTCGTGAACTCGGGCACGCTGTTGAGCGCACTCGACACCTGCGTAAAGGCATCAAGTGACCGCTTGGCAACGCGCGTATGCTCGTTTTCGAACAAGTGCGTACGCGGCGCGGTAATCATCGACCGCATCACCGAATTTGCCGTCGCCGATGTGAACAGCGTGGACTGGTTGCCGTAAAGCGGCTTGGGACCATAAAATCCCATCGAATATTGTGTGGCCGACTTGCCACTGACGAAAACCGCGTTGCCACTGACGTTGATACAGGTCAGCGTTGCATTGCCGTTCCCTGATTGCAGCAAATCGCCCATGCGGCCGCCCCAGCCGGAATCCGCACCTTCGGGTGACGAAGACTGGAAATAGGATGCCTGGTCATTGTGCGAAAACAACTTGGGCGGCAATGGGGCGCTCTTGGCCTGATACTGCGCTTTGGTTGTCGGTTGCACCAGCGTTCCGACGTTAAGCACAGCGGCCATCTTGCCCGCGTTAAAAATCGGCAAGAGCGGTGCCAATGACGGCGCCAGTGCATATTGCACACCCCCCGCAAGCGGCGTGGTCGGGTTCAACAATGTCGGCGTCAGCGCGTCTCTGGCGATTGCAATGCTGGGACGAAGCGCCTGATACAGCGTGTAATTTGTGCCGTCATACGGAACGAGCGTGTTGGCGAAGTCATTGCCGCCATACAGAAACACGCACACGATTGCCTTGTAATCGGTCGCAACGGCCGCTGCCGCTTCACCGATGGTGGCAAGGTTCATGACAAAAGGCGTCGCCGTGCCGGCGAGGCTGAGGGCGGCAGACCGCTTGAGAAAAGCGCGACGCGATTGATCTGAGCTCATCGGCATATTCCTATTTCAAGACCAGAAATTCTGGCGACGCCATGATCAGCAGCGTCGCGGTATTCACGCGATTCTGAAGGTCGGCGGGTGTAACGGTGGCGATACTGTCGACGGCCGTCTTGATCTGGGCGATGGTTGCCGCACTCACCTGATTGGCGGCGATGCGCAGGTTGATCATGTCGAGCAACGCCTGTGAATCAGTTGCCTTGGCCAGATATTCGGTAAAGTCTGCTTTGAAATCGCCAAAGCCGTCGCGCATCGCGATTTGCATGAAGTTGATATAGGCGACGAGCGTGATTTCGTTGGTGATCTGGAATTCAGGCGCCACCAGATTTTGGGTGCCGATGGCACTGTTCGGCGGAATATAGCCGGGGCGGAAGAAGTTGAAGACGCTCGGGCTGCGGCCGATGCCTTGCGCCAGCTTTTCGCTGACGTTCGTGGTCGTGCCGATTGGCCATTTATCCGACGGCGACGTCGCCCCGAAGGCCCGCGCCCAGCCGGTAAAGCGCATGACAGGTTCACGCAGCTTGCCGAAGGTGGTGCTTGATGCTGCCGCGGCATCGTTGCGCGCTTCGGTGTCGAGCAGGATCGCGCGGACCACGGCGCGCAAATCGCCGCGAACACCCGAGCCGTTATTCTCAAAAATCGTGGCGACACGCTGAACATAAGCAGGCGATGGATTTGACGTGACGAGATGCTGGATCAACTGCTTCGATACAAAAGGCGCGACATTGGGATGTGCAAAAATCGCATCGAGCGCGAGCTTGAGGCTCGCCACGCCGTCAGTGCCAGCGGGGATCGTCGTCCCAAGAAATGTCTTGGCGCCCAATTCATGCAATGCGGGGTTCTGGACCATCGGGCGCTGGTGGAAATCAGGCGTCGACGGGTCCGGGCGATCGATCGTCCAGCCTGTGAACACCCGCGCGAGACCGCCGACATCGTCGAGCCCATAGGTTTCGACTGGCTTGCCGTTTGACAGTTTCAACGTCCCATCCAAATTAAGCTGATACAGGCCAATCGAGAAAAGCTGCATGATCTCGCGCGCAAAGTTTTCGTCGGGCATTGAGCCCGTACCGTTCGCTTTGCGGTTGTTGAGAAAAGTCAGGTAAAAGCCCATCGTCGAGCTGGTCGAGATTTTGTCGAGAAGCGTGCGATAATTGCCGAACGCATTATCCCACAAAAGGTCCATATAGCTGGCCATGGCAAATGGCGGATAATCAGGCAGGGTGACGTCAACGCTCACCACGAGCATCGAGAACAGTGCAACGCCGACGCGCTGGCGCAGCTGGTCTTCGCCTGAAATCAGACTGCTCCAGACCATCGGGTCGAAACCGGTATCGCGGTATTTGATGGTGGGATCATAGAAGCCGCGAGATTTGAGCCATTCGAAAAATGGCGTTGCCCGTGCTTTGCCGAATTGCGCACCCAGCCAACCGTCATAGCCTTGCGTCGTCACCGCTGTAATATCAGCCGCAGTGGTTCCCATGGTGGCCTGCGCCAGAAACCGGCCCGCCTGAGTCGAAGTCGGCGGGGGCGGCGGTGGAGGCGGCGGGGGTGCAGCAGCAGATGGTGTCGCGGTGCCACCGGACGAGGGTGAACCACCGCCGCCACACGCTGCCAGCGCGAGCGCCGGCACGACGGCGACTGGAAGAGGAGGAAATGCTGATGATACAGTGTCAAATTCAGGAGGCGATACGCCCTCCGCCGCAATATCGTGCAGAATTTCCGAATCCATCGCGTTGCTCCCCGACTAAAAGCCCGCGATTTTCGCGTTGCCCCTGTCGCTGTGGTTGTGAGGTGACCCCCGACGTCGTTAATCTTTGACATCGAATCCCTTCGAAATGGTGAAGGAGGGCAAAGTGTCCGTCACGCTCGAGGCGACGAGGCACGACGTGCCCGAAGTCAGCCCAACCGAATCAAAAGCAAGATTTCGTAACGACTGCACGCTAGGGGCGGCGGCGTGACTCAGGTTTTAATCACAATTGATACCGAGCTGTCGGCAGCGCTGTTTCAGGCGGGGGCCGATGCGGACGCCAATTTTGCGCGTTCGATCAATTGCGACGGTTATGGCGTGGGCTGGCAGATGGACCGGCTCGATGCACATTGCCTGACGGGGGTGTTCTTCGTCGATCCGATGCCTGCGCTGGTTTATGGCCCGGACGTGATCGCACGCATCATGGAACTCATCATCGCGCGGGGGCATGAGGCACAATTGCATCTTCATCCCGAATGGCTGGCCTGGGCTGACACCCAGCCGGTTGGCGACCGGCGCGGACGCAGCATCGGTGATTTCAGCTTTGACGATCAGGTGACA
>JAYUQI010000015.1:0-16727 GCA_043756805.1 Sphingomonas sp. | reverse complement strand
GAAATCGGCGTCAATCTGGCGGTATCGCTGCATGCGGTGACCAAGGAAGTGCGTGACGAGATCGTGCCGATCAACCGTAAATACGGCATCGACGAACTCCTGCGCGCCTGCGCCGAATATCCCGGTATCAGCAATGCGCGGCGGATCACGTTTGAATATGTGATGCTGAAGGGCAAGAACGACAGCGACGCCGACGCGCGCGAACTCGTCCGCCTCATCAAGCATTATGATCTGCCCGCAAAGGTCAACCTGATCCCGTTCAATCCGTGGCCCGGCGCAGCCTATGAATGCTCGACGCCCGAACGGATCCGCGCGTTTTCGGGGATTATCTTCAATGCGGGGATCAGCGCGCCGGTGCGGACGCCAAGGGGGCGGGATATCGATGCTGCGTGCGGGCAGTTGAAGACGTCAAGCGAGCGCAAATCGCGGGCGGAGATGGATGCGCTGGCGGAGGAGAAGTTGGCGGCTTTGGGGTGAGGGAAGGCGGCAATGGAAGACACCAAGCTGTTTAGAATGCGGGGTAAATCTTTTCCTGCGATACTTCAAAGCGCACTCGATGAAGCTGTCGCCGTCGTCGCTAAACACCAGAAAGTCTACATACGTCATCGTGACGAGATCGAAAATTACCGATCTACGGGTATGAGCAACCCAGTTAACGGCGTAGATTTCGTTCAAAGGAGTCTTGTGATCGCCGAGTCTATTTTGACCTATGGCGAGCACTCAAAAGCCAATTACGAAATACACATGCTTCGACTCGGAGTGATGGGATCAATTGATAGCGCTGAGGCCGTTGATATTGAGCATTTATTCGGTGAAGCACGTCGTCATTTTGGTATTGCTCCGCTCTATGGGGCAATCCTAAGCGCCCACCGAACACTTGATTATCTATACGATTTTACGGACCGGAGCCAACCGCCGCAATTGGATTTGTTGATGTTCGACTTTCTGGACATTGAGGTGGCAATTCTGCAGCTTTATATAAGCTATTCCGATCAATTTGGACGAGACGCGCTAGCCCGAGAAATGGCAAGTGGCCAATGACACTGAGCTCTACCCCCCCTCCTTCGCCATCGCTTCCCGCAAGATCGCGTTGATCCGCGTCTGATAGCCGCGCCCCTTTGCGCGCAGCCACAGCAGCACATCGGCATCGATGCGCACTGTCGTCGATTGCTTGATCGGCCTGAACAGATGTTTGTAAAGGTGCCGGTCTCGGAACGGAAAAGCGTTTTCGAACTTCATCTCGGGAATGTCGCTGAGGTCAATGTCCTCGTCGGGCATTGCGGCGAGGCGCACGAGCTGCTCGCGCTCCGCATCACTCAGTGGCGGCGGGTTTTCAGTGTCGTAAGATGTTCTGACGATTTTGCTCATAATGTCTCTTTTCATTCGGTTTGGCGCGTCGGGCCGAAATTATTCTGATCACCTCAATGTCGCTGTCCCATTCGACGATCGTATGCGCTACCAGCAGCAATATGACGCCACTTGCCATGCCCAACGTCTGCCAACGCAACTCGTCTCCTTCAATGCGATCCTGTTCGAGGATCGCAAAGGGATCGTCGAAAGCGCGACGTGCCAATTCAAACGAGACGCCGTGTTTTCCAAGGTTTGCGCGGGCTTTTGGTTTATCCCATTCAAATTCGCGCCCCATACAATTTTGTTATTACATTTCGGGACAAGATGCAAGCATCTGATTTGTTCTTAGCCGCCACAGCAGGCCTGATCGGCGGGGCGATGAACGCCCTCGCGGGGGGCGGCACTTTCGCCACCATGCCTGCGCTAATCGCGCTCGGCCTGCCCAGCCCGATTGCCAATGCCACGAGCAATGTCGCGTTGCAGCCCGGCGCCATGTCCGCCGCGTGGAGTTTTCGCAAAGACCTCGAGCCATTGGGCGGGATCAGCATCCGTATGTTGGCGGGGATTACCTTCGTTGGCGGGCTGCTTGGCAGTGCGCTCCTCGTCATCACCCCTACACAGACGTTCGACATCATCATCCCGTGGTTGCTGCTCATTGCTTTCCTCGCCATTGCGTTCGGTAAATCTGCCGCCGACTGGCTCAAAACCAAAGTGACCATCGGCCCGCCGACGCTGATGATCGCGCAGAGCTTGCTCGGCCTTTATGGCGGCTATTTCGGCGGCGGGGTCGGGATCATGACGACCGCGACTTATGGTTTGCTCGCCGGAATGCCGCCACACCGGCTGATGGCCCCGCGCACGCTGATGCTCGCGATTGCCAATACGGCAGCGGCGATTGTTTTCATTGGGTTCGGCATGGTGCGCTGGTGGATTTGCGTGCCGATGCTGGTCGGCGCGATCATCGGCGGCTGGCTGGGCGCGCATTATGGCAAGAAACTGTCGCCGCGCGTGATCAGACTCTGGACCCTGACAGTCACTGCGACGACAACAATCGTGTTTTTCGCCCGCGCTTATGGTTGACGTGTAACCGCCGCGCGGGCAGCGTCGTATCGCGATGATGGAAACAGAAATCAAAGGCGGCGAGCTGGTCAAGCGGCACCGCATTTCAACGCGGCTGTGGCATTGGATCAACGCCGTCGCGATCATCGTCATGCTGATGTCGGGCATGATGATTTCGAATGCCCATCCGCACCTTTACTGGGGCCATTATGGCGCGAACACCGATGTGCCGTGGCTGAGCATCGGTTGGTTTATCGAGGGCGGGCGCTTCCCCGGCTGGGCGACGATCCCGAGCACGTATAATCTGGCGCTCGCGCGGCACTGGCATTTGTTTTTTGCCTGGGTGATGGCGTTCGGGTTTCTGGTTTTTCTGATCATCAGCCTGATCAACCGCCACATTGCGCGCGATCTGACACTGAGCCGCGCCGAAGTCGCGCCGCAGCATCTTTGGGAAGAAATCAAGCATCATGCGACGCTGAAATTTCCGACAGGGGCAGCGGCACTCGGCTATAACACGCTGCAGAAGATCACCTATATCATCGTGTTGTTCGTGCTGTTTCCGCTCGTGATACTCACCGGCATCTGCCTGCAACCGGGCATGTCGCCGTTGACCGGCTGGGCCATCGAGCTGTTCGGCGGGCGGCAGTCCGCGCGGTCGATCCATTTCATCTGCGCCGCGCTGATCGCGCTGTTCATCGTGGTGCACCTGCTGCTGGTGCTGCTCGCGGGGCCGTATAACGAAATCCGGTCGATGATTACGGGCAAATTCCGCATACCGCATGACCGTCCGGCCAAAGCCGTTGCGCCCGTGGGAGAGGTTGCATGATTACCCGTCGCGCGCTGTTTGTTGCGGGCGCTGGCGGTCTTGTGACCGGCTGCGATGCGCTCGGTAACAACCCGTCGTTTCGCGCCCTGCTCAAATCGGGCGAAAATGCGAACTATGGTCTGCACCGGATGCTCGTCGACCGCACCGCGCTCGCCAAGGAATTTTCGCCGAACCAGCGTTCGCCGATCTTTCGCGCCAATGGCACGCGGATGCCGTCGGGCGATGCTTATGCGCGGCATATGGCAACGAACTTTACCGACTGGCAGCTCGTCATCGATGGCCTTGTCGCGCGCCCTCAGGCACATTCGCTCGCGGCGCTCAAAACAATGCCCGCGCGCTCACAGATTACGCGCCATGATTGTGTTGAGGGATGGAGCGCGATCGGCAAGTGGACCGGCGTGCCGCTCAAGACCTTGCTCGATCAGGCGGGCGTCAGTCCGCGTGCCAATTACATCATTTTCCACTGCGCCGATCCGCAGTCGAACGGGACGATGTATTATGAATCGGTCGACATGATCGATGCGCTGCACCCGCAGACGATGCTGGCATGGGCGCTCAACGACACGCTGCTCCCCGTGCCCAACGGTGCGCCGTTGCGCCTGCGCGTCGAGCGCCAGCTGGGGTATAAGCACGCCAAATATGTCCAGCGGATCGAAGTCGTGGCGTCACTGTCCGGCCACTACGGCGGCAAGGGCGGCTATTGGGAAGATGTGGCGGGTTATGAGTGGTATGCGGGGGCATAATTGCTAGACCCCCAACTATGAGCTTGTTTGACCGCTATCTCTCCGGCGCTGTCCGCCAGGGCACGCTGACTGTCATCGACCATAAGGGTGCAACCAAAACCTTCGGCAAAGCAACCGAGGGATGGCCCGATGTCACCGTCCGTTTTGCCGATGGACGCGTGCCGCGCGACATCGCCTTGCGTCCCGATCTGGGCGCGGGAGAGGCCTATATGGATGGGCGGCTGATCGTCGAAAAAGGCGATGTGCTTGACCTGACGTCGCTGATCTATCGCAACAATCCGTGGGAAAAAGGCGGCGCGATTGATGACACGTCGGCGTGGCGTCAGGCATGCCGGACCGCCAAGGGGCGGCTCGCCCGCATCAACTGGGCGCGCAAATCGCAGCGCAATGTCGCGCATCATTATGATCTGAATGACCGGCTCTACGATCTATTCCTTGATGTCGACCGGCAATATAGTTGTGCGTACTGGACCGATCCGGCGAACACCTTGGAGACGGCACAGGCGGACAAACTGGCGCACATCGCGGCGAAACTGGCGCTAAAGCCGGGTCAGCGGGTGCTCGATATCGGCTGTGGCTGGGGCGGGATGGCATTGTATCTGAACCGCATTGCCGATGTCGATGTTGTCGGCGTGACGCTGAGCGCGGCGCAGATCAAGGTTGCCCGCCAGCGCGCCGAGGCCGCAGGTGTGGCGGGCCGCGTCACATTCGAATTGATCGATTACCGCGACGTCACCGGACAGTTTGACCGCATCGTCTCGGTGGGCATGTTCGAACATGTCGGCCCGGCAAGCTATGATAGTTTCTTCAGGAAATGCCGCAATCTGCTGACCGATGATGGCGTCATGCTGCTCCATACGATCGGGCGGATGGGGACGCCGGGCGTCACTGATGGCTGGACGGCGAAATATATCTTTCCGGGCGGCTACTCGCCCAGTTTGAGCGAGATCATCACCGCGAGCGAGACAGCATTGCTGATCGCGACCGATGTCGAAACGTTGCGGCTGCATTATGCTTACACCCTGCGTGAATGGTATAAACGCGTTGTCGAACATCGCGCCGAAATCGAAGCGCTTTACGACGCGCGCTTCTTCCGGATGTGGCAATTTTACCTCGCGGGTGCAGCGGCATCGTTCGAAGGCGGGTCGATGTGTAATTTTCAGGTGCAATATGCGCGAAGGCGCGACACATTGCCGATCACGCGCGATTACATGGCCTTGGCAGAGGCGCAGTTCCGCGATTAAGGACACGGGTGAATTGACGGAGACCGCCCAGTGACAAATGCATCGCATCCGAACATAAACAAGGTGGTTCTCGCCTATTCGGGCGGGCTCGATACCAGCGTCATCCTGAAATGGTTGCAGCAGACTTATGGCTGTGAGGTTGTGACCTTCACCGCCGATCTGGGCCAAGGCGAAGAGCTCGAACCCGCCCGTGCCAAGGCCAAGCTGATGGGCGTGCGCGACGAGAATATCTTCATCGACGATTTGCGCGAGGAATTTGTCCGCGATTATGTTTTCCCGATGATGCGCGCCAACGCAGTTTATGAAGGGCTGTATCTGCTCGGCACGTCGATTGCGCGACCGCTGATTGCCAAACGTCAGGTCGAAATTGCAAGGATGGTCGGTGCCGATGCCGTCAGCCACGGCGCGACGGGCAAAGGCAATGACCAAGTCCGCTTCGAACTCGGCTATTATGCGCTCGCGCCTGATATCAAGGTCATCGCGCCGTGGCGCGAATGGGATTTGCACAGCCGCACCGCGTTGATCGCGTTTGCCGAAGCGCATCAGATCCTGGTGGCGAAGGACAAGCGCGGCGAAGCACCGTTTTCGACCGATGCGAATATTCTGCATACCTCGTCGGAGGGCAAAGTGCTCGAGGATCCGTGGGATGAAGTGCCCGACTATGTCTATTCGCGCACGGTCAATCCCGAGGACGCGCCCGACGTCCCGCAAGTGATTACGGTCGATTTCGAACGTGGCGATGCGGTCGCCGTGAATGGCGAGGGGATGTCGCCTGCAACATTGCTCGCCAAACTCAATGATCTGGGCCGTGCGCACGGGATTGGGCGGCTCGATCTTGTTGAGAACCGCTTTGTCGGCATGAAATCGCGCGGGATGTACGAAACGCCAGGCGGCACGATCCTGCATCTGGCGCATCGCGGCGTCGAACAGCTGACGCTGGACCGCGGCGCTGCGCATTTGAAAGACGAGCTTGCCCCGCGCTATGCCGAGCTGGTCTATAACGGTTTCTGGTTCAGCCCCGAGCGCGAGATGCTGCAGGCCGCCATCGACCATTCGCAAGCCAAGGTCACGGGCACGGTGCGGCTGAAGCTTTACAAGGGCGCATGCCACATCACGGGGCGCAAATCGCCGCATTCGCTATATTCGGAAAAAGTCGTGACGTTCGAGGATGACGCCGGTGCCTATGACCAGCGCGACGCCGAAGGGTTCATCAAGCTGAACGCGCTCCGCCTGCGCTTGCTGGGGCGGCGGGACCGATGAAATGTGTTTGGCCAGCGCGGACGTATGCGTGGTGAGTTAATCCGCCTTTAAGAGCATTCTGACTAAGATTAGCCTGTTACGTTTGGCGTCGTCTTGCGCCACTGTGAGCATTACCTTGAAAGCTGTCATGATAGCCCAATGTCGAAAATTCGTTGCCAGCCAGCAAAGTTGGTTTTTTGTGATCGTGGCAATATCGATGACGCCGTTGGTCCAGGGTCTGCTGACAACAACATTGGATGGCTATGTTACCTATCCCCAGTCGGTGATTAGGGTGCTTTCAGTTGTAACGATTCTAACCGACTTGTTTATCGTCATTGTGGCAATCAAGATCGGTCTTTTGCAGTATATCCGGTTCGGTCTACCGAACATTGTAAAGATCATATTTGCTATTTTATTCGCAAGCGCAATATTCTCTGCCTTAGCCGGAAATAACTTGGTCATATTCAGTATTTTTGTAACCTTACGGTTTTTTCTTCAGATTGCAGCATTATTTTCTTTAATCCATATATTTTCATCGTCGTCATCCTTCGATACGAAGCGCTACTTCGGTATTATGATGACAGGTGTATTTTTATATGTTGCCTACATAATCCTGATCATCGCGATGATACCCGATTATGCGGCCTTCTATTGGCTTGGCGGATTGCCGTCTGCCACGAACGTCAGACATATCGGTAATTACGTGGCGATTTTGTCGATTGCGGCCATCGGACTTTCCTTGTTCGCCAAAAACCCCAATCAATGGCACATTCTGGCCGTGATTTTTCTCACCACGGCGTTTCTGGCCTGGACAGGGTCACGCGCCGCATTTGTCGGCCTGATCGTCGCGCTGCCTACAGCGATTTATGTGGTCAGGCATCATATCTCGGCAGCCCGGATCGGCATTCTGGCAGCAACATTGATCGTTGCGGTGCTGGCGACGGTCCCTCTACCGACCCCCAATCCATCATATGGCATCATGCGCATGATCAATGCCAGCGACATGCGTCAAAGCAGCGACATTTCGAGCTCCCGGACGATAGTTTGGCAGCACACAATCGAGGAAATTGCTCAAGCGCCGCTAGCAGGTCACGGTGCCGGCCGGTTTCTCGGCAACATGGATGCAAAGTATCGATATGATCTCGATAATCCGCATAACTTTGTACTTCAGTTCGGTTATGACTGGGGGATTGTGGGCTTGGCGGTCGCACTGCTCCTGCTAGTCGTTGGCAGCGTGAGACTGTTCAAACTACCGACAATCTCGCCGGTTGCGACGTTTTGCGCTGTATCGGGCCTTATGCTGATGCTTTCGATCGGCATGCTGGAGGGCATGTTCTACCATCCGCTGAAAATGCTGCTTGCCAGCGCGCTGATTGCGCCGGCATTTGCCTTGGCGCGACAAAAGCAGACGACCCCAACAGACTGAACGTGCCGCCCTCAATCGAACGACCCTGCGCCTCGAGCAGCATTTTGTTAATCAAATTGTCGCGTTCGTTAACTATCTTTTAGGCAGTGGCGACGCATTCCGGCTCAACAGGGTTGATCCGGGGGCATAAATTGTGGGCAGCGGTCGTGGCAAGGCAGTCGACGTGGCAATCATCGGCGCGGGCCCGGCTGGGCTGACGGCGGCGTATCTTCTGTCGAAACAAGGACTTAGTGTCACGGTGATCGAGAAAGACCCCGTCTATGTCGGCGGGATCAGCCGCACCGTCGAACATAAGGGCTTCCGCTTCGACATCGGCGGCCACCGCTTTTTTTCGAAATCGCAGGAAGTGGTCGCGCTGTGGAATGAAATTCTGCCCGACGATTTCATCCAGCGTCCGCGGATGAGCCGCATTTATTATGAAGGCAAATTCTACAGCTATCCGCTGCGTGCCTTCGAAGCGCTGGGTAATCTTGGCATCATCCGCTCGACGCTGTGCATGGCAAGTTTTGGCTGGGCCAAACTCTTCCCCAAAAAAGATGTGAAGAGCTTCGAAGACTGGACGATCAACCAGTTTGGCCACAAACTTTATTCGATCTTTTTCAAGACCTACACCGAAAAAGTCTGGGGCATGCCGTGCGATGAAATGTCGGCGGATTGGGCGGCGCAGCGGATCAAGGGGCTAAGTCTGGGTGCTGCGGTTATTGATGGACTGAAGCGGTCGCTGGGCCTCAACAAAAAGCCGAATGACGGCATGGAGACCAAAACACTGCTCGAAACCTTCCGCTATCCGCGACAGGGGCCGGGCATGATGTGGAATGCCGCGCGCGACAAGGTCGTGGCGATGGGCAATGGCGTCGCGATGGACACGTCGCTGAAGCAATTGCGCTTCGATGACGTGACGCAGCGCTGGAACATGCAGACAGTGACAGGCAACGGCACGGTGGCAAACATCAATGCCGCACATGTCATTTCGTCGGCACCGATGCGCGAGCTGGCCGGTCGCATTTATCCGCTGCCCGCGACATTGCCGAGCGCGATGAACCTGAATTACCGCGACTTTCTGACCGTTGCGCTGATGATCAAATCCGATGATCTGTTCCCCGACAACTGGATTTACATCCACGATGACAAGGTCAAAGTCGGTCGCGTCCAGAATTTCCGCAGCTGGTCGCCCGAAATGGTGCCCGATCCCGAACTCGCGTGCGTTGGCCTCGAATATTTCTGTTTCGAAGGCGATGGCCTGTGGTCGATGAGCGACGATGATCTAGTTGCGCTCGCGACAAAGGAAATGGCGATCCTCGGCCTGTGTGATCCCGAAACCGTTGTCGGCGGCGCCGTCGTCCGCCAGGAAAAGGCCTATCCGGTCTATGACGAAACCTACCGTGACAATGTCGAGGCGATGCGGGTGGAACTCGAGGAAACCTACCCGACACTCCACATGGTTGGCCGCAACGGCATGCATCGGTACAATAATCAGGATCATGCGATGATGACGGCGATGCTGACCGTGAAAAACATCGTTGCCGGCCGCCGCGTCTATGACATCTGGAATGTCAACGAAGACGCCGAATATCATGAAAGCGGCAGCGAAGGCGAGCAGGCGGCCCTCGCGTCGGTTCGTGACGTGCCCGAGCGTCTGAAGGCGGCGTAACCATGCCACGGACCATCGGCACGCTGGCCAACGGCGTGCCGCCCTATCTGCGGTACATCGCGGTCAGCGCGGTTGCGCTTGGTGTCGATCTCGGGGTTTATTTTGTCGCGTTGCATTCGGGCATCGCTGCCGCACTGGCCGCCGCAATCGGCTATTTGAGCGGCGTCGCTGTGCACTGGATACTCTCAAGCCGTCTGGTGTTCGACGATGTCGCCGAGCGCGGTCTCGCGCGGACCAAGCAAAAGGCGTTGTTTATGACATCGGCGTTTATCGGCCTTGGTCTCACGGTTGGCATCGTGGCGCTTGCAACGTGCTTTGGCGTCGACCCGCGGCTGGCGAAGCTGGTGGCGGTCGCAGTCAGTTTTCAGACGACCTATCTGTTGCGCCGCACGATCGTATTTGCGTGATGCGGGCGCGGCAGTTTCCGTGGAAAGCCGTTTTGCTGCTCTGGGCCGCGGTGTCGTTGTTCCTGATTTACATTTTCGGGAAGATGGCGGTCACCCAGAATTTTGACGATCCCGATGATTTTCTGCGGCTTCAGCAGATCCGCGATTTTGTCGGCGGGCAAAGCTGGTTTGACCTGACCCAGCGGCGGATGGCTGCGCCCGAGGGGCTGCCGATGCACTGGTCGCGGTTTGTCGATATGCCTGTGCTGCTGTTCATTGTCCCGCTGACGCCCCTTGTCGGGGCGCACATGGCCGAAGTGGTCGCCACGATTGGTGCGCCGCTGCTCAATCTTTTCGTTCTGATGATCGCAATCGTCGCGATGACCCGGCGGCTGGTCGGCCATGACGTCGCGACGTCATTGCTTGCGTGCCTGATGGCGCTTTCGGCGCCGACGGTTTATCTCCAGATACACCCGGCGCGGATCGACCATCACGGGTGGCAGATTGTCTTTGCGGTGCTCGCGATTGCTGCGCTCTTGCAACCCAAAGCCCGCTTTTCGGGGATCGCAGCGGGCGTTTCGCTGGCGCTTTACATCAACATATCGATCGAAGGCGCGCCGTTCGTTGCGGCGGCTGTCGGCGTGGTCGGTCTGCTGTGGGCGTTCGGCCTCGAGCGCGCTGGACGATTGACCGGCATGCTCTGGACGCTGGCGCTTGCGAGTGTTGCCGCAACGGCGCTGACGGCTCCTTATTATCGCTGGACCGAAGGCCTGTGTGACGCTGTGATGCCGTCGCATCTGGCGGCGATGGTCGTTGCGGCAGCGGGGACGGCGCTTGCCGTCCGCTTTGGGGCAAAGCGGGGCGCATGGGCGCGCGTTGCGATGCTCGGCGTTGTCTTGCTTGGCGCTGTTGCCATTTTCGGCGCTGTGGCCCCCCTCTGCCTTGGCAGTCCGTTCGGGCAACTCGATCCGGTGATCGACAAATTCTGGTATCAGAACGTCTCCGAAGGAATGCCTTTCTGGCGGCAGGACATGCTCACGGCCGCCACGATGATTGCTTTCCCGCTCATCGCATCGCTGGGCACAGTCTTTGGTGCCATGCGGGCCAAATCAACGGAAATGCAACGGCGCTGGCTGATCATGCTGGCGCTGTTGCTGGTGACATTCGTGACAGGGGCGATGGTGCGGCGCGCAGCGGGGGTGACGCATGTTGTCGCGGTTCCGGGCGCGCTGATCCTGATCGGTCTGGCCATTCGCTGGGCCGAGCAGCGCCTGCCTTCATTCCTGCGCGCTCTGGCCACAGTAGTCGCAATCATGGCAATTGCGCCGATCACGTCGATTTTTGCCGTCGCGTCGATGATGCCAGCGCCGAAGGTTGCGCCTGTGCCTCATGGTCCGGTCAACACCTGCGATCGCACCTGCGTGCTTGATCGCTTTGCCAGGCAACCCGCCGAAGCGATGCTGGCCAGCATCGACCTTGGTCCGATGGTCATCGCGCGGACGCCGCACAGCGTCTATGGCACCGGCTATCACCGAATGGCCACACCGTTGCGCGAAACGATCCTGTTTTTCGAGGGTTCGTCGAGCGATGGCGAAGCGTTCATGCGTCGCAAGGGATTTCGCCGCATCCTTGTCAGCCCGACGTCTGCCGAAGCCACATTGTTCATCAGGAAAGCACCACAGGGCATGATGGCACAACTGGTCAGGGGACCGTTGCCCGGTTGGCTGGCCGAGGATCCTGCGGGTTCGCCAGCGCTCCGCGTCTATCGCATCCGCGACTGAACCAGTATTTGCAACGTCGCCCATCCGCCCGCTAAGGCTGGCACGTGGAAATTCAGCATGATCAGTGGTGGCAACGGCGGACAACGGTCGTGCTACTCGCGCTTTTGGCGATGCTGCCGCTCCTCTGGCCGACAATCCCGCCGCTTGTCGACTTGCCGGGGCATATGGGCCGTTACCGCGTCCAGCTTGACTATGCCGACAGTGCGACCCTCCGGAATTTCTATAGTTTCAAATGGAATCTGATCGGCAATCTTGGCGTCGATTTGCTCATTATCCCGCTGTCCAAGATATTCGGGCTCGAACTGGGCACCAAGCTGATCGTCATGAGCATCCCCGCGATGGCTGTGGCGGGCCTGATGTGGATTGCGCGCGAAGTGCACGGGCGTGTGCCGCCGACGGCGATGTTCGCGCTGCCGCTCGCTTATGGTCACCCGTTCCTGTTCGGCTTCGTCAATTTCGCGCTGGCGATGGCGCTGGCGCTTTTGGCCTTTGCGCTGTGGCTACGGCTGGCGCGTCAGGGGCGGTTGAAGCTGCGTGCGGCGCTATTCGTCGTGATTGGTCCCGTCCTGTGGATTACGCACACCTTCGGCTGGGGGACGCTTGGCGTCTTGGCCTTTTCGGCCGAGCTGATCCGCCAGCATGACCGCGGCGGTTCATGGCCGCGTGCGATTTTCTGGACCGGCATCCATTGCCTGTCGCTCGCGCCGCCGATCCTGCTGATGGTGGCGTGGCGCAGCGGCCATGTCGGCGGGCAGACGGCGGACTGGTTCAATTGGGACGCAAAAGTGCAGTGGCTGGTGATGACCCTGCGCGATCGCTGGCAAAGGTGGGACGTCTTTTCGGCTATTCTACTGGCCCTGCTTCCAATCGGCGCCGTGCTTAGTCGTCACCTGGAACTATCGCGCAATCTTGCGGCGAGCGCGGCGTTTTTGATGCTCGTCTTCATCCTGTTGCCGCGCATCGTGTTTGGCTCGGCCTATGCTGACATGCGCCTGACTCCCTATATGCTGGCGATTGCAGTGGTGGCGATCCGGCCGTTGCCCGGGACCAGCCAGCGGGTCCTGTCAGGTCTTGCTATTGCCGCCTTTGCTTTTTTTGCGGCACGCATCGGCGGCAACACGCTCAGCTTGTACGACATTGCCCGCGCGCAGACCCGGTCGCTGGTTGCGCTCGATCAGGTGCCGGTCGGTGCACGGCTCGTCAGTTTCGTCGGTCACACATGCCGCATGCCATGGGCGCTCAGTCGCAACTGGCATCTGCCCGCCATCGCCACCGTCCGCAAACAGGCCTATTCAAACGACCAGTGGGACATGGCGGGTGCCCAGCTCATGCGCCCGATAAAGGCCGATGCGGGCTATTTCCGCCATGACCCCTCGCAAGTCGTCATCGCCGGGCGCTGCCGCGACAAATGGAAATCGCTCGACTGGTCGCTGGCCAACCTGCCACGGGGCGCGTTCGACTATATCTGGCTGATCGAACCGCCCGTCTTTGATCCCGCCGGATTGCGCGGGACGACGCGGCTGTGGACCGACGGCAAAAATGCGCTGTATCGGATCGACGACCGCGCTATGGCCGCCGCGCCGTGACCACGCTGTCGATTGTCATTCCCTGCTATAACGAGGCTGACTGCCTCGACGAGCTCTGTCGCCGCGTGGCCGCCGTGGCACAAGCGACGGCGGGCGATGATCATGAGATTGTCCTGATCAACGACGGATCGAAAGACGGAACCTGGGCCGTGATGCAGCGGCTTGCCGCGGCCAATCCGCGCTTGGTCGCGATCAATTTGTCGCGCAATCATGGGCATCAACTGGCGTTGACGGCGGGCCTCGATCTGGCGCGCGGCGACCATATTCTGATCCTCGATGCCGATTTGCAGGATCCGCCCGAATTGCTGCCCGACATGCTGGCGACGATGAAATCCGAAGCGGCCGATGTCGTTTATGCTGTGCGGCGGGCGCGGGCGGGCGAGAGCTTTGCAAAAAAAGCGTCGGCAGCGCTATTTTACCGGCTGCTCGCGCGGTTGACCGATACCGACATTCCGCTCGATACCGGCGATTTCCGCCTGATGAGCCGCCGTGCGCTCGATGCGTTTCTGTCGCTGCCCGAACAGGCGCGGTTTATCCGCGGAATGGTGGCATGGATCGGTTTCAGGCAAGTGCCGTTCGCTTATGATCGGGCAGAACGCCATGCGGGTGAAACCCATTATCCGTTCACAAAGATGCTGCGCCTGGCCTTCGATGCGATCACCGGGTTTTCGACCGCGCCGCTGCGCTTTGCCAGCCATGCCGGGCTTGCGCTGACGGGCGCTTCGGTGCTGTTGATGGCCTATATCGGTTTCGGCTGGCTGCGCGGCAATACGGTGGCAGGGTGGACGTCGCTGATGCTCGTCGTTGTTGGTCTGGGCGCGGTGCAGATGTTTGTGCTGGGGATGATCGGCGAATATCTCGGGCGGCTGTATATCGAAGCGAAGAAACGCCCGCTTTACATCGTGGCGGACGTTATCGGGACTGCGCGCGAAGGCTCACGCCTCGGTCATCGCGCCGATACGATCGCGACCAGCGAGACGCCGGGCGGCATCGGCACACGCCCGACCAAATAGCGTTCCAGCCCGAAGATTTTTTCGAACAGCGCATTGACCGGTGCGGGCGGCAAGGCATCGTCGCTGCCCGTGCGCCCCGTGACGCGCGCCACGATCCGGTCGGCAGCGGCAAGCGGGAAGAGCAAGCTGTTGAAGCTCTCGAGCATCGTCAGCGTCAGCCCCGCATCGGCAATCACTGCCCGCAGCGTCGCTTTTGTATAACGGCGGAAATGATGGTTTGCGACGTCATGCCCGCTCCACATCCACGGATATTGCGGCACGGTGATCAGGATCGTTCCGCCCGGACGCAGCCGTCGGGCGATGGCTTTGAGCGCTGCGCTGTCATCCTCGACATGCTCGAGCACATCGAGGATTGCCACCATGTCGTAGCTTTGGTCGACGACACCACTTAATTCGGGCAACGGCGATGCCCCGACGTCGCGCCCCAGCCGCTGCGCCGCGATCGCGCGCGAATGATCGTCGATCTCGATGGCATCCACGTCGCCGAAGGCCGACAGCATCGCCAGATTATGCCCTGTGCCACAGCCGATTTCGAGGATGCGCGCCATCGGCGGCAAGTCGATCTTGCGTTTGATCAGCGCCGCCAGCACATCACGTCGCGCGCGATACCACCAGTGCGTCGCGTCATGCTCGGCCATCCGGTCATAGATCATTCTATCCATGTGTTTTGGCCATCAAGCGAAAACCCATTTGCGATAAATCACGAAACAGATGGCAGGCGTGATAAAGATCATCGCGATCACCGGCGAGCGCTCGTCCCACGCCATCACGTCGGTGAACAGCCACACGAAAAAGCTGTTCAGCGCAAAACTGATGCCCGACGTGACGAAGAACTTACCCCCTTGTTTTGCCGATGCGTCACCGCTTGTTTCGCGGAAGCTGAAACGCGCGTGCATGACATAGCCGAGCGCCATCGAGACGAGATAGGCGATCACATTTGAACCGAGCGGCGGCACTTGCCCCCAGCCCACGGCGATCAGATAGGCCGCAACGCCGAACGCTGTGACGACCCCACCCGTGATCCCGTAACGCAGCACTTGGCCCAGCAGCGTGCGTTGATCATTATTTAGGGGCAACCGGTCTAACATCACGCTCCGCTTGGCAGGGAAGCCCCAGCCCCTTAATGGCGCGGCTGGTTCAGGGGAAGCGTTGATGCGTGGCAGCCATGAGTGAAGGCCAAAATGGAATGATCACGCATTGGCGGCGCTGGCTGCTGCTGATCTGGCTGCTTGCCTGCGTGGTGTTCATGGTCATGCGCTGGCAGCCGATCCTTGCGTTCGGCCTTGGCGACACCGACGACAATATGCGGATGGCGCAAGTCCGCGCGCTGCTCAACGGTCAGGACTGGTACGACCTGCGCCAATATAAGCTCAACCCGCCCGACGGCTTCAATATCCACTGGACGCGGCTTGTCGATCTGCCGATTGCGGCGCTTCAATTGCTCATCAAGCCGTTTTTCGGCAGCGTGATCGCTGAAAAAGCGTCCGCCGCGCTGGCCCCGCTAATCCCGCTTTTGGTGGCGATGTTTGCCATGGGTGTCGCCGTCCGCCGCCTTGTCGCCCCGGGATCCTTCGCCTTTGCCGCCGGGCTGATGCTTGCCTGTCAGGCGGCGATGCTGATGTTCATGCCACTCCGCGTCGATCATCATGGCTGGCAGCTTGCGATGCTGGTGATCACGATTGCCGGACTGGCTGATCCCGATGTCCGGCGCGGCGGCCTGACGATGGGGCTGTCGAGCGCATTCTCGCTCACCATCGGCCTCGAGCTGATGCCGTTCCTCGCGATCTCTGGCGCGGCGGTCGTGCTGCACTGGATTTGGGAACGCGAGGAAGCAATGCGGATGCGCAGCTATGGTGCTGCGCTCGGTCTCGGCTGTGTCCTCGGCTATCTTGGCGTTGCGTCCTATGACAATGCGGTGTCGCGCTGCGACGTGCTGTCGCCGATCTGGCTGACGACAATGAGTGTCGCGGGGGCATTGGCCGTCGCGCTGTCGTTCCTGTCGGGCCAAAAACCTGTCATCCGTCTAGCTGCGGCTGCCATCGGCGGCGCGCTTCTCGTCGGCGGCTTCGTCTATGCATGGCCGCAGTGCATCGATCGCCCCGAACAGATCAGCGACGAACTCGTCCGCGTCTGGTTCAGCAATGTCCGCGAGGCCAAACCGCTCTACACCCAGCCTTGGGTCACCATCGCGACGGTTGTTTCGCTGCCCGTCGTCGGTGTGGTCGGCAGCATCTGGGCCGCGTGGCGGGCATGGGGCACGCGGGCGTTCGGCACTTGGGCACCCGTTGCTTTTGTGTCGGTCGTTTCGCTGTTGCTGGTCCTCTGGCAGACGCGCCAGGGGCCTGCGGCGCAATTGATGGGCGTGCCGGGCGCGACGGCGTTGTGCTGGGCAATCCTGCCCAAACTCGCCAATCACCGGTCGA